>NZ_JALBGX010000300.1:0-1054 GCF_023006465.1 Rhizobium sp. PRIMUS64
CGGAGTTGCCGGAGGAGACCCGCCAAGCGTTGACGGTGCTCATCGTGCGGCTGTTCGTCGATCACGCAAAGTGCGGACATGCCTGCCAACAGAAGGAGGCCGGTCATGATGCATGAGAAGATCGCGCCGCATCATCTGGAGCGGAAGGCCATCCTCTATGTTCGGCAGTCCTCGGCTCACCAGGTTCTGCACAATCGAGAGAGCAGCGCCCTCCAGTACGCCATGCGCGACCGTCTGGCAGCGCTTGGATGGTCACATATAGAGACGGTGGATGACGACCTTGGTCGTTCGGCCGCCGGCGGCGTGACCCGCGCTGGATTTGATCGGATGGTGGCGGAAGTCTGCCTTGGCAAGGTAGGCGCCGTGGCCGCGCGTGAGGTATCGCGCTTCGCCCGGAACAGCCGCGATTGGCAGCAACTCATCGAGATGTGCCGCGTTGTCGATACCGTCCTGGTCGACCAGGAAGCAGTTTATGCGCCCCGCCAGGGCAACGACCGCCTGCTCTTGGGTTTGAAGGGCAGCCTCAACGAGTATGAACTCGATCTCTTGCGTCAGCGTTCCCTTTCCGCCCGCTATGAGAAGGCTCGCCGCGGTGAACTCGTCGTCACTGTTCCGGCCGGCTTCGTAAAGGCCGGTGACAGGATCGAGAAGGATCCCAATCGGCGCATCCAGGAAGCCATCGCACTCGTCTTCGACAAGGTCACCGAACTCGGGAGTGCCCGGCAGGCCTTGCTATGGTTCCTTGAGCAGGGATTGGACCTGCCCGTCAGGTGCGCCAACGGTGACGTCATCTGGCGCAGGCCAAATTATGCCACCATCCACCGGATGATTGCGAACCCGATCTACGGCGGCGCTTATGCTTATGGTAAGAGTCGTTCCGTACCAGGATACGATGGCCGATCTGGAATTCGCCGCAAGGCGCGTGATGAATGGCTGGCGCTGATCCCGGATGCGCACGAAGGTTACATCAGTTGGGAACGGGCGGAGGAGATCCGCAAGATGGTCAGCGACAATGTACCGGCCAGTCGCCATCATGGAGCGCCGAAGCATGGCG
>NZ_JALBGX010000301.1:0-1020 GCF_023006465.1 Rhizobium sp. PRIMUS64
CCTGGCTGCCGCCGAGCCCGGCCGGTTTCGAGGAAGGCTTCTCCGCCTGGATCACCGGCAGCCAGCTCGCTGAGCGGCTGGCCTGGGCAAGGCGGGCCGCGGCCCAGTTCGGTCGCGACCAGGATCCGCGTGAATTCCTGAAGTCGACGCTTGCCGATGCCGCCCGCGACGAGACGATCCGCGTGGTATCGCAGGCGCCGAACAAGATCAGCGGGCTGACGCTGGTGCTGGCATCGCCCGAATTCAATCGCCGCTAAGCAGACTTTCGTTGGCAAGCCAACGCTTCGTCTGCTTAGCTTTTTGGTTTTGTCGCAGGTTCTGGCCGGAAAACCGTTGGACACTTTTCCGGAACCTGCTTAGGAGGCCCCGCCCATGACGCTGCCCACGAACCGGATTTCGCTGTCCCGCCGCGGCTTTCTGACCTCTGCCTGCTGTCTTGCCGCCGCCCCCATCTTCACGCCGGTCACTTTCGCGGCGATGCCGGGTGACAACCGTTTCGTCACCATCGTGCTGCGCGGCGCGATGGACGGGCTGGATCTTGTGCAGCCCTATGGCGATGCCGGCTTTGCGGCGCTCAGGCCGACACTGGCGCTGACGCCCGATACCGGGCTTCTCGATCTCGATGGCCATTTTGGCCTCAATCCAGCGGCCGCCGAGCTGATGCCCCTGTGGAAGAGCCGGGAGCTCGCCTTCGTGCATGCGGTGTCGACGCCCTACCGCGACCAGCGCAGCCATTTCGACGGGCAGGACATGCTGGAATCCGGTGGCGAGCATGTCGCCGAGGAAAAGACCGGCTGGCTGAACCGGGCGCTCGCCGTCATTCCGCGCTCGGATGCGCGCAAGGCGATCGACATCAACACTTCGACGGAGCTGATCCTCTCCGGACCCAACAATGTCGATGTCTGGGCGTCGGATTCCAATCTGGCGCCGGCGCGCGACGAGATGCAGTTCCTGGCGCGGCTCTATGCCGGCGATCCGCCGTTCGCCGAAGCGCTTGCCGAGGCGACGCGGGCCGACAGC
>NZ_JALBGX010000302.1:0-955 GCF_023006465.1 Rhizobium sp. PRIMUS64
CGATCGCCGGCAGCGAACGGTCGCCGCGGCGGCGGTCGGCCAGCAGGCGGTGGGCATTGGCGATGGCGGCCTCGCCACCCTTGACGGCAACATACATGAGCTCAGATCTCCGTTGCTGTGATCTTGGTGGTGCGCGGCAGACAGAGGAAACGCCTGCCCGCCGTCAGCACGATGTCGACGCCGCGCGGAAAGAGCGCACGGTTCTCGGTCCAGAGCCGCAGGAAGGTCTCCGGCAGGCCGATGGGCGCGATCTCCGTCACGCTCTGGATGCCCGGACCCATCAGGGCCAGCCTGCGGCCGCCCTCGAGTTCGGCGAGCTCGATGACAACTGTCGTCGAGCGGTCGGGATATTCCTGCGTGCCTGATGCAAAGAGACCGAAGGAGGAAAGTGCGGTGCCGGCCTCGGTGAAGGCAAAACGCGCCTCGGCCTTTTCGCTGGTCAACGGCGCGCCGGTATGGAAGCCGAGCCATTCCGGCACGGCGGATCTCGCCAGTCCCTGGGAAAGCCAGACGGGCGTGTCGTGGTCGCAAAGCGTCAGCGCGATCGTGCCGGCGGCGATGCCGAGCGGTGCCGGCGGAGCGACATCGGGCTGAACGGTCTGGATCGTGCCGGGGCGGGCCATGCCGTCCATCAGCATCTTGAAGACGCTCTGGGCATGGAAGACCGGCTCGGCAAAGCCGCCGGTCAGAGCTTCTGTCTTCAGGCCCATCAGTTGTCTCCCCGCACCATGGTGAAGAAATCGACGCGGGTTGCCGCCGTCTCGTCCGCCTTGAGGCGTTCGGCATCGGCGATCCGTTCGGCGATCGGTAAAAGCAGTGCCTGTTCGACGAAATCCTTCGTCGCGTCCTCCTGCCAGAGCGCGTCGAAGATCGCCGCAAGCCGGGCCTTCTCGCGGTCGGTGCCGAGCGCCTGTGCATGGCCGACCGAGCCCGTGTCGAGCCGGACCGTGGCCCG
>NZ_JALBGX010000303.1:0-942 GCF_023006465.1 Rhizobium sp. PRIMUS64
GCCGGTCGCGGTCGCGCCGGTGCCGATGGCGACGGCGTCGGCGGTGTCCGCGAAGGACTGGAGACCGATCGCGATGGCATTGGTCGCAGTTGCTTGGCTTTCGCGTCCTATCGCAAGGGCATCGTTCGCGGATGCTGTCACGTCCGTGCCGATGCCGATCGCGCTTTGGCCACTGGCGCTCGTCGCAAAACTACTCGAGCCGAGATAGACGGAGTTTATCCCGGATGCCCTTGTCCCAGCGCCGACAGAGACGGCATTCAGGGCGCTGGCTTGGGCGCCGCGGCCGAGAGCGGCACTGTTGATTCCGCTAGCGGTAGCACCCAGTCCCAGCGCGGCTGCGTTCGCGGCGGTCGCGGTGGCGTTGTTGCCGAGCGCCGTGGTCGAGACGGCTGTGGCCTGGGCTCCCGACCCCGCCGCGACGGCGCCCACTCCACTCGATACGGCCGAATTACCCAGAGCCAGCGCGAAGTTGCCCGAAGCGACGGCGACGTTGCCGAGCGCTGCCGAGTTGGTCCCGCTAGCATTGGCCTGGGGGCCGACCGCAACAGTATTGTCGGCGGTTGCCATGGCATGGAAGCCGATCGATGTCGTTGCATTGGCGGCTACGCCGATGCCGGCATTGGTGCCGATGGCAATATTGTCGTTACCCGTCACTAGGTTGCCTGCCGAAGCCGAAAGCGTGCCGTCGTAAGTGGCGGTGCCGTCGCCGGTTCCCATGGCGAGGTTGCGTGCGCCCGTGACGCCCGAGCCGGCGCCCCTCATGACGCTGGGAATGCCGCTGCCGATGGCGGTGTTCTGTGCGCCGCTCACAAGCGTGCCGGCCGCAACGCCCATCGCGACCGACCTGGAAGTGCCGGCGGTTGAACCGGCGCCGGCGCCTTGTCCGACCATAACCGTGCTGACGCCGACCGCAACAGCCTGCGTGCCCAGCGCGAGCGAACT
>NZ_JALBGX010000304.1:0-908 GCF_023006465.1 Rhizobium sp. PRIMUS64
AGCCGCGCTCATGCACACGCCGCTGACCGGCGGCCTGCCGGAAACGGCGATGATCCGCGGCTGGAGCGACCTCGTCCTCATCGGCGATTTCCTCGACGATGCGCCGGCAATCATGGAACGGCTCGGCCCGCTCGCCCGCCGCGGCCTGCGTGGCCACGTGGTCGAGATATCAGATCCCGCCGAAGAGATATTCCCCTATAGCGGCCGCACCGAATTCACCGATCCGGAGAGCGGCGCCAGGCTCGTTTCCGGCCGCGCCGAACACATCCGCGAGGCCTATCGCAACGCCTACCTCGCCCGCAGGGACAGCCTCGGACAGTCGCTGCGCCATCTCGGCTGGACCTTCGCGACCCACCGCACCGATCATCTTGCTTCGGAAGCGCTGGTCGCGGTGCACATGTATCTGTCCGGCATGCCGGCCAAAGCAACGCATGGAGGGCAGCTATGAACGCCCTTCCCTTCGCTTTCGCCTATCCCGCCATTCTCGGCGCGCTCGTTGCCTTGCCGGTCATCTGGTGGCTGCTGCGGCTGACACCGCCACGTCCGAAGACCGAGGTCTTCCCGCCGCTGAAGATCCTCGCCTTGGTGTTGAAGCGCGAGGAGACGCCGGCGCAAAGCCCTTGGTGGCTGACGCTGCTGCGCATGCTGCTCGCCGCCACCATCATCCTTGCGATCGCCGATCCGGTTTTCAATCCGCGCACCAGTTCGCTCGCATCAGGTGGCCCGCTCGTCCTCTTCGTCGATAACAGCTGGGCGGCGGCACCCGACTGGGAGCGCCGCATCCAGACCGCCGACGCGTTGATAGACGATGCCGAATCCGCCGGCACACCCGTGTCTATCGCTTTCACCGCCGATCCGACCAACGACGCCGTGCCCGGCACCGCCGCTGCCGCTCGCGACAAGCTTCG
>NZ_JALBGX010000305.1:0-864 GCF_023006465.1 Rhizobium sp. PRIMUS64
CACTGTCTCATTTCAGGAGGCTCGCGCCTGAGGGGCAAGAACTCCAAGCCGTTGGACCTGGGCCGCGCCTGATGGGGCGCCAGATACATGATCCTTATCCCGACGACGCCCTCATTATTGATGCCTTGGCCAACGAAGAGCGGAGCAAGCTCGGATCAGTCCCGAATTCTCAGAAAAATACCAGTAACCAACGAAAGTTTAGCGCTTGGCTCAAAAGGGAGGGCAGGGAGAGCATAGTCAGCCGGCTCAACGGCAGTGATGAGCAGCGACGGTCGTTGCAGGAGGATTTTAGGGCCTTTACCAAGGAGGAAGGAAAAAAAGTGGTCGTGGGTTTCGATCGGCTGCGGCAGTATCTAGGCGCCGAGTCGCAGTTGAAACAGCATGATCCTTATCCCGACGACGCCCTCATGATTGATGGCTTCGCCAACCAAGAGCTGAGCAAGCTCGGATCGGACTCGACTTCCAAGAGGCAAGTTGCCTGGAATCTGGCCAGCAATCAACGAAAGTTTAGTAATTGGCTGCAAACCAGGGGTAGGGAGAGCATAGCGAGCCGGCTCAACGGCAGCGAGATGCAGCAAAGGTCGTTGAAAAAAGATTACCAAGACTTCACCGAAGCCATGGGAAAAAACCTCACCATGTCTTTCAAGCGGCTTCGGCAGTACCAGCAAGTCGTTGAGGCGAACGTAGCGTCGGGGTTGTCCCCTGAGCCGGCAAGTGGCCGCGAACCGGCCGGTCTGGACGGCCGTTCGGATCCACGTGCCGAGTTCAGATCAACTTCGCCGCTGCAGCAGGTTGATCCATCGATCGAAGGCCGCAGCGGATTGTCGCTCGACCATACCGAATGGCTGGGCGACCAGCATATCC
>NZ_JALBGX010000306.1:0-840 GCF_023006465.1 Rhizobium sp. PRIMUS64
ATACGGTGGCGATCATCGGCCCGGCCGGCCGCGAGATCGCCCGCGGCCTGGTAAGCTACGATGCCGACGACGCCCGTCGGATCGCCGGCCGCAAGTCGGCGGAGATCGAGGCCATTCTCGGTTATGCCGGGCGCGCCGCCATGGTCCATCGCGACGACATGGTGATGACCGCACAGGTCGGTTCGAAATCGGAAAGGCAGAAGAAGGACGCGAGCTATGCTTGATACCGTTGCGCCAAGCCCTGACATTGACGTGCTGATGAACGACATCGGCCGCAAGGCAAGGGCTGCAGCACGACCACTGAGCTTTGCGTCCACTGAGGCCAAGAACAGCGCGTTGAATGCCATGGCCGATGCGATCCTGGCGAACAAGGCGCATATTCTTGCCGAGAACGCCAAGGACCTGAAGGGCATCGAAGGCACCGAGATGCTCGCTTCCTTCGTCGACCGGCTGACGCTGAACGACAAGCGCGTTGCCGAAATGGCCGAGGGAATCCGCGCCATCGCAGTCCTTGCCGATCCGGTCGGCGAAGTCATCGCTGCCTGGGACCGGCCGAACGGGCTGAAGATCGAACGGGTCCGCACCCCGCTCGGCGTCATCGGCGTGATCTTCGAAAGCCGGCCGAACGTCACTGCGGATGCCGGCGCCCTCTGCCTCAAGGCGGGCAATGCCGTCATTCTGCGTTGCGGCTCGGATTCGCGCCGTTCATCGCAGGCTATCCATGCCTGCCTGGTCGAGGGTCTGAAGGCGGCGGGACTTCCAGAGCACGCTATCCAGCTCGTGCCGGTCACCGACCGCGCTGCAGTCGGCGCCATGCTGCGCGGCCTCGACGGCGCGATC
>NZ_JALBGX010000307.1:0-831 GCF_023006465.1 Rhizobium sp. PRIMUS64
CGCCGCAAGAAGCACCTCAGCGTCGCAACGAGCCGCGACGAGCCTGGCGATGAGCCGAAGGCCCTTTCCGAATGCGACGTCAAATCGAACATCAAGTCCATTCCGGGCGTGATGACGATCCGCGGCTGCGCCTATGCCGGCTCCAAAGGCGTGGTATGGGGGCCGGTCAAGGACATGGTCCACATCTCGCACGGGCCGGTCGGTTGCGGTCATTATTCCTGGTCGCAACGCCGCAACTACTACGTCGGCCTGACGGGCATCGACACGTTCGTGACGCTGCAGTTCACCTCAGACTTCCAGGAAAAGGACATCGTGTTCGGCGGCGACAAGAAGCTTGAACAGGTCATCGACGAGATCGAGGAGCTTTTCCCCCTCAACAACGGCATCAGCGTGCAGTCGGAATGCCCGATCGGGCTGATTGGCGACGACATTGAGGCGGTGTCGCGCAAGAAGGCCAAGGAGCACGAAAAGACGATCGTGCCGGTGCGCTGCGAGGGCTTCCGCGGCGTCTCGCAATCGCTCGGCCATCACATCGCCAACGACGCCATCCGTGACTGGGTTTTCGACAAGAACGAAGTCGAGTTTGAGACCGGCCCTTACGATGTCAACGTCGTCGGCGACTACAATATCGGTGGCGACGCGTGGGCTACGCGTATTCTATTGGAGGAGGTGGGGCTGCGCGTGGTCGGCAACTGGTCGGGTGATGCCACGCTCGCTGAAGTCGAGCGCGCGCCAAAGGCCAAGCTGAACCTCATCCACTGCTACCGCTCGATGAACTACATCTGTCGGCACATGGAGGAAAAATACGGCATCCCGTGGATGGAATACAAT
>NZ_JALBGX010000308.1:0-827 GCF_023006465.1 Rhizobium sp. PRIMUS64
CAATCGGCCTGGAACGCGGCCGTCTCGTCGACGCTATGGCAGATAGCCAAGCCTGGCTGCACGGGAAGAAATACGCGATCTACGGCGATCCTGACTTCGTCTACGCCGTTGCCCGGTTCGTCTTGGAAACCGGCGGTGAGCCGACCCACTGCCTTGCTACCAACGGCACGTCGGCCTGGGAAGCCGAGATGAAGGCGTTGCTCGCATCCTCGCCCTTCGGCAAGGATGCCCAGGTCTGGGCGGGCAAGGACCTGTGGGCGTTGCGCTCGCTGCTCTTTACCGAGCCGGTTGATCTTATGATCGGCAATTCCTATGGCAAGTATCTCGAGCGCGACACCGGCACCCCATTGATCCGGCTGACCTTTCCGATATTCGACCGGCACCATCACCACCGTTTCCCGCTCATGGGCTACCAGGGCGGCCTGCGCGTCCTGACGACGATCCTCGACAAGATCTTCGACAAGCTCGATCGCGAGACGAGCGAGCCGGGTGTGACGGACTATTCTTACGACCTGACCCGCTAGGAGCGGCGGCGGTCGGCCTTGTGAGGCCGGCCGCCTTCATCTGAACTTGGAGACCGCAATGCCCTTGCTCAATGCTAAAGTCCAGGATGTCTTTGACGAGCCTGCCTGCGAGAAGAACCGCAGCAAGGATTCCAAGGCGCGCAAAAACGGCTGTTCGAAGCCGCTGATCCCCGGGGCGGCAGCCGGCGGATGCGCTTTCGATGGCGCCAAGATCGTGCTGCAGCCGATCACCGACGTCGCGCACCTGATCCATGGGCCTCTCGGCTGTGAGGGCAATTCCTGGGACAACCGCGGATCGGCTTC
>NZ_JALBGX010000309.1:0-818 GCF_023006465.1 Rhizobium sp. PRIMUS64
AAGTCCGAGAACCATCGGCCGGGCCTGGTGCAGCACTCCTTCGGCTGGCCGCTCGGCATGAAGACCGGCGGCGGCTCCTTCCTCTATCACCTGGAAGACAATCTGGTGGCGGTCGGCTTCGTCGTCCACCTCAATTACAAGAACCCCTATCTCTATCCCTTCGAGGAATTCCAGCGCTTCAAGACCCATCCGGCGATCCGCACCACCTTCGAGGGCGGCAAGCGGCTGTCTTATGGCGCTCGCGCCATCACCGAGGGCGGCTACCAGTCGGTGCCGAAGCTTTCCTTCCCCGGCGGCGCGCTGATCGGCTGTTCGGCCGGTCTCGTCAACGTGCCGCGCATCAAGGGCAGCCACAATGCGGTGCTGTCGGGCATGCTGGCCGCCGAGAAGATCGCCGCCGCGATTACCGCCGGCCGCAGTCATGACGAAGTGATCGAGATCGAGACTGAATGGCGCAAAGGCGACATCGGCAAGGATTTGAAGCGGGTGCGCAACGTCAAGCCGCTGTGGTCGAAGTTCGGCACCGCGCTTGGCGTAGCGCTCGGCGGCTTCGACATGTGGACCAACACGCTGTTCGGCCTTTCCGTCTTCGGCACGCTGAAACATGGCAAGACCGATGCGCAGTCGCTCGAACCTGCCTCGATGCACAAGCCGATCGCCTATCCGAAACCCGATGGCGTCTTGACCTTCGATCGGCTGTCCTCGGTGTTCCTGTCGAACACCAATCACGAGGAAGACCAGCCGGTGCATCTGCAGGTCAAGGACATGGCGCTGCAGAAGAGTTCGGAACACGACATCTATGCCGGCCCGTCGACGCG
>NZ_JALBGX010000030.1:0-63220 GCF_023006465.1 Rhizobium sp. PRIMUS64
TGTCGTTGGTCAGCACGTTGCCGCTCGCCACCACGCCACCCGAACCGTTGGCGACCCCGCCCTTCTCCGTCGCATCACCCGCATCGGCAACCGCCGTCGGCGTCGTGTTCGAGCTCGGTGTGGTAAACATCACATCGACCCAATAGTTCGTCGACTGGAACGTGCTCGTGGGGAATAGGCTGTTGCTGCCATAGCGGTAGACGCCGTTGCCGCTGGCCGGCGCCGTGAGCGACCCGCTCGTTACGTTCGAGGTGAAGTAGCCGGTGGTCGTGGAATAATGACCGCTATTCGTGTGATAAGACGCCGTATAGGTTTGTCCGACTGTCAGTGACACCGGACTGGTGAAATAGGCAGTCTGCCAACCGCTGGCTGACTCATTCGTGAAGGTGAGGGTCGCAAGCCGCGTGCCGGTGCTCGACCATAATGAACCGGTATGCGTGCCAGTATCCAGGTCGCCCTTGTAGAAACGAATGCCGGTGACGGTGCCTGCCACGGAGGTCTGGAATTTGACGCCGAGTTCAACGGCTGAGCTATCGTTGGTGTTGACGACCGCCGGCGTCGCCGCGCCGAAGAGAGAGGTGTAACTCGGCCCGCTGACGGTGACCGTGCGTCCCGTCGAGGGTGTTTCCAGGTTGATGTTATCGTCGACGGCGCGAGATCGGATGGTGTATGTGCCCGCTGTCTGCGGCGACCAGGTATAAGTCCAGTTCTCATCGCCCGTCGCCGGATGCCAGCTTGCCCCGTTGTCCGTGGAAACCTCGACGCCGGCGATGACGCCGCCGCCCGTATCGGCAGCGGTGCCCGTAATCGTCACGGTGGATCCAACGGCCGCTGTCGCGGGTACCGTGATGACGGAGGTCGGTGCAACATGGTCCGACGAAGCGGTTGCCGCGACGAGCCCGGATTGCAGCGTCCCGGGCTGAATGCCCATATCGGCAAGCAAGTTGACCATTGCCTGCTGCACGCGCGGGTCCGTCGGCGTCGCCGTGAGATCGTGGTTGTCGCTCAGGCCCCATGTCCAGTAGACAGTGCCGGCGCCGAATACCAATGCACCGCTGGGCGCGCGATAGAGCGTCAGATTGTGGGTCGAGGTCGCATTGCCGGTCGTGTTTCCGTAATCGAGCAAGTAAGTGCTGACCGGAAGCGTCGTCGACGACAGCTTCACGAGGCCGGCCGGATCAAAGCCGTTGTCTACAGCTTCGTCCCATTCGTAACCAAGATAGTTCTTGGTGAGCGTCGCCGTCTGGCCAGGCTGAAGATTGGCGACGCTGGTATTGCGCCAGAAACGCAGATTGGCGTCGTCATAGGGAATAGCGATCGCCTGGAGATTGCTGCCGACATCGTCGACCTTGAACAACTGTCCGGTCAGCGAGTTTTCCGGGTTTCCGCCGCCGATAGCAGGTGGGCTGAGACGCGGATCCCGGAATGTGCCCGTCCATTCGTTGGAAGGGTCGATGCTGGCGGTGGGCGACCAGGTCTCCTTATAGGAGATCAGTGTGCGATAGGGCGTGCCGTCGGCGCTGTAGGCATTGCCCCAACGGGTGCGCCAATAAACCTCGTTGCCGCTCCAGAACATCAGGTTGACGCCCGCATCGCGCGCGGCTTCGACATTTGTTCGCTGCTGTCCAGACCAGTATTCGTCGTGCCCGGCATCAACATAGGTTTTGTGATTGAGCAACAGGCTGCCATAACGGTCGACGTCGACACCCGACAGGTAGGAGACGTCATAGCCGTTCTGTTCCAGCCAGTAGATGCCTGCATATTCGGCGCCGAACAGATAGTCCTGCGGACCGGCATAGGTGCCGACCCCGCCGCGGGTCGCAATCGGCCTGTTGTAGCTGACCGCATAGGCACGACCCGCCCCCTGGCCTGTCGCCGGACCATTGCCGCCATAGAAGTTTGCGCCACCCCAGCCGTTATAAGCTTGCCATGTCTCGTCTGCAGTCTGGAAGACGATGTCGCTGTGGCTGGCATCGTCGCGCACGATGAACGGGATTTGATTTTCGCCAGAGGTGCCATCCTGTCGCACGAGCTTGGCGATGTAGACGCCCGAGACGGCATCATCGGGTACGGTCCACGACGCCGAGACTGCCCAGTTGCCGGCATCCACCGTGCCGGTCGAGGCGTTGCGCAACGGATTGGGCTGCGTCTGCAAACCGGTATGCTGCATGGTCGCGACCTTGCGCGCGCCCATGCCGCCATAATAGCCGAGCCGATAGATGTCGATCCGGTAGTTAGTGGAATTTGTATTGATCTTGAAGCTGACCGTCTTGCCGTTGTCGACGCTGATGTCGGTCGCAAACCCCTCGATGTTGGAGCTACCGGCACCGTCGATGCCCCACTCGCTCTCCGGGTTACCCTGCTTCTGGTTTTCCAGCACGATCGCGTTGCTGGCCGCCGCCGCCGCGGCCGCCAGATTTTGCGTTGCCAACGACCGCTGTGTAGAAGGTGGCGTTGTCACCGAGCCGGAAAGGATGCCGATACCCTTGGATGTGGACGTGCCCGTTCCGATTTCTCCGCCACCGGGCAACGATCCGTTCAAGATCGTCGAATCCGTCCACGTTGCGGTCCCGCGCCAGCCCGAGAGCGGGGACAAATCACGGTCGAGAAGCGGATCGCTGACCGAGGCGCCGATGGCCCGTTTGATCGTCTCCACATAATCCGGGCCCTCGGTCAGCTTGGTTCCCGACAATTGACCGTCCTGTTGAAGCAAGGCGCCGCCATGCGCCCAATCGAGAATCCGCGTGGGGGAGGTAAAGTAGCCGCATCCGCACACACCAAAGGGCATGCCAAACGCCAGCGAATTAGCGCCAGCCTGGTGCGTAGTCGCCTGCGCTGACGGGCTCGATTCGAGAATGACGACCTTGCCTGAGTGCGCAAGCTCGCCCGTCACCGCAGCAGAACCCTGCCCCGAAACTGTCGTTGCAGGGCTTTGCGGCAGATACGCAGCTAGAGGATCATCACCTATGAGGCTCATTCCAGCGTAGGTGCGATAAAGGGACGATTGAGCACCGAATGCAACTCCGTTCGCGTTCCGCTCGAGACCTGCAAAACCAGGCGTGTGGGCGGGCAACACAGACGCGGCAGTCTCACGGCTTCGCCCCCCCATCTCGCGATTTGTTGCGAAAGCGTCGGGCAAGGGCGGCGGTACGCGAGTGATATCGGCCCAAGGGTCCGGTTCACCGATCACGCCCACTCTATGTCCAGCGTCATGTTCGTTGAGCGCCGCGTTGTTGGGGGGATTGTCGACAAGGGTACCGTATTTGATTCCATCCGCGGTCTGCACGGATGCCGCAAGTTGAGCACTGTCCTCGTGCCTTTCGGCAGGCTTGCGCGGCCTTCCCTTGCCGCCGATGGTCAGCCATCCGGGAATCAACGAATCCACTAGGAGTGAGCGCGAGGTCCACCGACGAGCGTTGCGATACATGGCAGGCACCTCCCGCGAGATTATCAGGATCGAATCTATGAGGACCGCTCGATACGCGGCCCTGAATTGTAGTCGAAAAATGAGAGAGTATATGCTACGCCTTTCGCTCTACAGGCGGCATCCTTTGGGCAACCGGCCTTGTTGCACGCCCACGTGATGGATAAGACGCGCGAAGATTCGCCACATGCTGTGCAAGGCTTGAAGCCGCATAGGCGGCTGAGATGGCGGCTTATTCGGTCGTCAAGATCTGGCACGAGAACGGCCTTGTGCCGCACCGCTGGCGCTGCTTCGAGTTGTCGAACGAAAGGCGACGCCGCCGGTCAATATCGTCGTCCGGCAAAATTTGGCGATGCGAGCATAAAGGCTCTGCCGCGGGGGATTGCGGTTCTTCGAGGCTAGCGCACCCGAGGCGACGCCCTGTGTAGCGCCGAAGATATGTGTTCTGCTCGATTGAGGCTTAAGCACTCTCCCCACCTCATCAATTGTGATTAGGCAAAGTAAACGACCTCCACCTTCCTCAAGGCTTCGCCAGGCTGCACACTAGCGATCTGGTTTCGGGCTTGGCGTCCGGCGTTCGAACAGCGCTTAAGGCATTGGACCAGCGTCCGTTGAAGGATGTTTTGAAGGCGAGACATGTAATGAATCTATCGCACCGTGCCCCTCACCCGTTCCTTCGCGCCACGTTTGTCATCAGCGCACTCGTCTTTCTTGCCGGAGCCGTGTCGCCGGTTCTCGCCGATAGCGCCCCTTTGGCTCCGCAAACAAAAATCCGCCTGACGGTCGTCCAATGGATGCCGGCCAAGGGCCAGTTTGAGCGATGGGATGCGATTGGCGGCGAATATACGGTTTCAGATGCAGGTGAAGTCTCCCTGCCCTTTCTGGGGTCGCTGTCGGTTGGAAGTCTGGACAATGCCAGCCTCACCAACGAGATTGGCAAGCGCCTTCAGGCAAAGATGGGTTTGGCCCAGACACCTGCGGTGACCATCGACATTATCGACTATCCGTCTATTTACGTCGTCGGAGATGTGATGGCGCCGGGAGAATATAAGTTTCACTCCGGTCTCAGCGTCCTGCAATCCCTGGCCATGAGCGGCGGCCCGTTGCGGGCGCCGGCGCAGCAGCGATCGCAGACGATCACTCTTGTCGGCAACTTGCGGGAAATCGACCATTCGCTGCTGCGCAGCTCGGCAAAGCTCGCGCGTCTGCAAACGGAAATGGCCGGCGCGAAGGAGATCGTCTTCGATCAGCCGCCGGCTGCCGATCGGCAATATGCCGAGAGTCTCTACCAGGAGGAGCGGGTCATTTTTCAGGCTCGTGCAAACGCGCTGGACAAGCAGTCGGTGGCTCTCGCCGAATTGCGCAATCTCTTGACGGCGGAAATCGATACACTGGAAGAAAAGTTGAAAGGCTCGGATGACAATATCCGGTCGGTCGAAGAGCAACTGACGAGCGTGAAGACGCTGGTCCAGAAGGGCCTCACGATCACTTCACGCCAGATGGATCTGGAACGATTGCTCACCACCTATCGCTCCGACCGGCTCGACCTCGTGACGGCCATCATGCGGGGCCGCCAGGCGATCAACGAGACGACGCGCAATCTCGAGGGACTTTCCGACACCCGCCGGAGCGAGATCGCTTCCGAAGTGCAGGTGGAAAAGGCCAATCTCGATCAGCTCAAATTGAAGCGCGACACCACGCAACAACTGCTTCTCGGAGAACTGTCGACCGGCCCTAACGTGAATAACCGCGATGAAGAACTCCCGCTGACCTTCAGCGTGAGCCGGCGGGACAAGGGACAAGTCGATCAATTCCATGCCTCCGAAACGACGGAACTGGCGCCGGGCGACGTGGTCAGGGTAACCCAGCCCCGTCTCACGGATGCGTCGTCCGAAGACGCCGCTGCGGTGCCTGTTCAGACAGAGGCGCATGTCAGTCAGGTAAGCCGGTGATCCGCAAAATGCATGTGCTGCCATCGACCCTGCGGCGGGCGATTGAACGCCAGCACGGAATAAACGGCTAGGGGCATCCGATGACTTTGCGCATGACCCCACCCAGCAGCCAGACCTACACCCAGATCCTCAAATCGACGATGTTGATGGGCGGGTCTTCGCTCGTCAACGTCGCACTCAGCATTGTCAGAAACAAAGCCATGGCTGTTCTGCTCGGGCCGGAAGGCGTGGGACTGATGGGCCTTTACGGGTCGATCCTCGATATCGCGCAGGCGATTGCCGGGCTTGGCGTGGGCAGCAGTGGCGTGCGCCAGATTGCCGAAGCTGCGGGCACCGACGACGCAGAAATGATCGCACGATCAGCAACAGTGCTGAGACGCATATCGATAGTGCTCGGATTGCTTGGTGCGCTCCTTCTCGCCGCGTTGGCATTCCCGATCTCAAATTTCACTTTCGGCGACTACCAGCATGCCGGTGGCATTGCATTGCTGTCGCTGGCAATCTTCTTTCGCCTGGTCTCTGCAGGGCAGACTGCATTGATCCAGGGCCTGCGCGGCATTGCCGATCTTGCTCGTATCAACGTGCTTGCCGGGCTTATCGGCACAGCTGTCAGCATCCCGCTGATCTATCTGTTCGGCCTGCAGGCGATCGCACCGTCCCTCGTTGTGATTGCGGCTGCATCAATCCTCCCGACCTGGTGGTACAGCCGGCGGATCTGCCCGCATCCCTCGCCAATGCCCACGCGCCAGTTCGGTCGGGAAGTGTCGGCACTGCTCAGGCTCGGCTTCGTCTTCATGGCAAGCGGGCTTCTGACCTTCGGCGCAGCTTATGCCATCCGGCTCATCGTGCTGAAGGAGGGTGGCGTCATGGCGGCTGGATTGTACCAGGCGGCCTGGGGCCTTGGCGGTCTCTATGCCGGCTTCATCCTGCAGGCGATGGGAACGGATTTTTATCCGCGCCTGACTGCGGCAGCCGAGAACAATGCCGAATGCAATCGCCTGGTCAATGAACAGGCGGAAATCAGCATGCTGCTCGCTGGTCCCGGCCTGCTCGGCACCCTGACGCTTGCGCCGCTCATGATGAGCCTGTTCTATTCGGCGGAATTTCATGGGGCAGTCGATCTTCTGCGCTGGATCTGCCTTGGAATGATGCTGAGGATTATTTCCTGGCCGATGGGTTTCATCGTCGTGGCGAAGCGTACCCAGGCGATTTTCTTCTGGACGGAGGTTGCGGCGGCAGTCGTGCATGTGGGGCTTGCCTGGCTCTTCGTATCGCTGCTCGGTACGCAAGGAGCCGGTATGGCGTTTTTTGGCCTCTATGTCTGGCACAGCATCCTGATCTATGTGATCGTGCGGAAGCTGACCGGTTTTCGCTGGTCCGCCGCCAATCGCAGACACGGGCTGCTTTTCTTGCCCGCATCGGGACTGGTATTCCTGATGTTCTCGATTTTGCCGCTATGGGCGGCGACGATGATTGGCTTCGCCGCCGTCGCTCTCTGCGGGCTCTATTCCCTGCGCATGCTGATCGACCTGCTTCCACCGGAGTCCGTGCCAGCAACCATCCGCGGATGGATCACGAAATCAGCATAACGAAGAATGCGCACGAAGAATGCGCGCATCCGGAGATACGCGCATTCTTCGTTATGCTGATTGTTACGTCGGGCAAATGCGGGTTCAGGCGACAGCGATATCCATGGCATGTTGCACGCTGGCGGCTCCGACGGTCGCTTCCGCAAGGGCTGCGCGAAGTGCCTCAACAACCCGGTCCATGTCAGACACCGTCATCTGGGCATAAAGCGGCAGTATTATCGTTTGCTGCTGCGCAGATACGCTTCGCATCAGGCTCGTGGCAGCGCGGTGGGAGCTTTCACCGGAATAGGCTCCCTCCAGATGAATGTTCATCACACCACGCCGGGTCGAAATACCCTGATCGAGCAGGGTCTGCATGACGGCCCGCTGGTCGACCGTATCGGGCAATCTCACGCAGAAGCTCTGCCAGTTGCTGCGAGCCCAGCGCGGCTCGACCGGCAGAGAAAGTCCGGCAATTGTCGACAGACGTTCGCAATATTGCTCGGCAAGACGTCTGCGCTGGGCAACCAGCTCCGGCAGCCGCCGCAACTGCTCACGTCCGACGGCCGCCTGAAGATCGGTCATCCGGTAATTGTAACCCAACTCGTCATAGTCTTCGAAGATGACCTGTTTCGAGCCGTGACGAACGGCATCGGTGACGCTCATGCCATGCTGGCGCCAGAGCCGGAACTTCCGGTCATATTCGGGATTGGCCGTCGTCAACATGCCGCCGTCGCCTGTCGTGACGACCTTCCTGGGGTGGAAAGAGAAGCAGGCAATGTCGCCATGCGCTTTGCCGATCTTTTCCCAACGGCCGTCCCACAGGATTTCGCTTCCCGTTGCACAGGCTGCATCCTCGATGACCGGTATCTGATGGCGCTTGCCGATCTCCACGATGGCGCGGAGATCGCAAGGCATGCCGAGTTGATGCACGCTGAGAATTGCCCTGGTGCGAGGCGTGATTGCCTTTTCGATCAGACTGGCTTCGATGTTGTAACCATCTTCTTCGATATCGACGAAAACGGGCACCGCATTGCAGTACCGAACCGCGTTTGCGGTCGCGACGAAAGAATGGCTGACCGTGACGACTTCATCACCGGCGGATACACCGACCGCCTTCAGGGCCAGATGCAACGCGGTCGTGCAATTGGACATGGCGCAAGCGTGCGCGGCGCCCACAAAGGCAGCGAATTCACGCTCGAAAGCCGCGACTTCCGGCCCCTGCGTCACCCATCCCGACAGAATAACGCGGCGCGCAGCCTCAGCCTCTTCCTCCCCGAGGACGGGTTTGGCGACCGGAATTGTGAATTGAGATGAGCTCATGCTGCCTGCCCCCCTGCGTCGGTCTGCGTTTGCCACCAGGCAACGAGATCACGAAGCCCTTGCTCCATAGAGATCTCCGCCTTGAAGCCGAGGAGCCGTTCGGCCTTGCTGATATCGGCAAGACGACGGGTCACGCCGTTGACCGTGCGGGCCTCTTTGTGCTGCGGTTCGAGTGAGGAACCCATAATGTCGCTCAGCATCTTCGCGAGTTCCAGCAGGCTTATTTCCTTGCCGCTCGCGACGTTGAACACTTCGTCCGTGACATCGCTTTTGGCGGCCAGAATGTTTGCGCGGGCGATGTCGCGTGCATCGACGAAGTCCATGGTCTGGCTACCATCTCCATAGATGAGGGGCGGCATCCCGGCCACCAGGCGTTCCATCCAACGGATCAGAACTTCCGTATAGGCGCCGTAAACGTCCATGCGCGGCCCATAGACGTTGAAATAGCGGAGCGCGACATAGCGCAGGCCGTACATCTCCGCAAAACTGCGCATCAGCCCTTCGTTGAATGTTTTCGCCGCGCCGTAGATCGTCCGGTTATTGTACGGATGATGCTCTTCGGTCGTTGGAAAATTCTCGGCAAGCCCCAGAACGGAGGCGGAAGAGGCAGCAACTACCTTCGATACACCCGCCTTGACGGCGGTTTCGAGAACGTTGAACGTGCCCTCCGCGAGGACATCGAAAGCCAGCCGTGGCTCTTCGGCACATTGCGTGATGCGGATGGCGGCCTGATGAAAGACGATGTCGACGCCTTCGAAGACTTTTGCCAGAAGCGCTCTGTCGCGGATATCTCCGTCGATGATTTTAACAGGCGCGCTGACTATTGCCGAGCTGAGATTGTCCCGGCGCCCGCGCACGAAATTGTCGAGGACGATGATCTCACGAGGTTTTTCCAATGCGACAAGATCGGCAATATGCGATCCGATCAAACCGGCACCGCCTGTAATGAGCACCCGTTTGTCTCTCATGATCTTCCCTCACGCGACATGTTCGTCATCGGATCATTATCCGAACGCCAACGTATGAATTTCGCAGGTACACCTGCGGCGACTGAGAACGGCTCGACGTCGGAAACGACAACTGCTCCCGCTCCAACGATCGCCCCCTTCCCGATGGTCACACCGGGAAGAATGGTCGCGTTCGTTCCGATATCGGCCTCTGCACAGATGCGTACCGGCCTGATTTCAAGATCCGTGCGAATGATCGGCACATCCAAGGGCAGTGCCGTGTGGGTCGAGCCAAGCACCTTGGCACCAGGTCCCCACCCGACGGAATCCTCGATCACCAAATCGCGAGCGTCGAAATAGGCCATCGGCCCGATCCAGACATTGTCGCCGATCTTGCATCGGCCGTCGAAGCGACCCTGGATATAGGCCTGGGCGCCGATGAAGACCCCATTGCCGATCTCGAACGTCTCGGGATGTTTGAAACCGGCACCGCCTGCAACCTGCAATCCTGTTCCACAGCTCCGCACGATGGCTTGCCAGATGGCTTTTCGCATCAGAGTATCGATGACACCGTCACCTGCCGCGAAACGACCGTAGAGCTCAATCAGGCCAGCGCGCCCGTATGACTGCCTGAGTTCTTCAGCCAGTCCGGCCTGGTAGGCAGGGTCCGCCGGCCTTTCATGACGGCCATGGACCGCCTGCACGATCCGGGCCTCGCCCGCACGATCAGCTGACATAGGCGTTCTCCAGCGCGGCGGCCACCTGGTCGACGTGCCACGCCGGCATCTCGGGATAGATCGGCAGCGAGAGAACCTCCCGTGCGGCGGCTTCCGAGATTGGGAAATCGCCGGCCTTGTAACCAAGGTCGGCATGGGCCTTCTGCAGATGCACTGGGATCGGATAGTGCAGCCCGGACTGAATGCCCTCCGCGGTCAATACGCGCTGAAGCTGGTCGCGATCGCGGCTTCTGATAGCATAGACGTGATAGACGTGGCGCCGGTCGGTGATTTCGACAGGCGTCCTTAAATTCGCCGAACCGCCAAGCAGCAACGAGTAGCGGCGTCCATGGGCGCGCCGCGCTTCGGTCCAGGCTTCGAGATGCCGGAGCTTGATGCGCAGGATCGCACCTTGAATGGCATCCATGCGGTAGTTGAAGCCCTTCAGCAGATGGTGATAGCGCTGTTCCTGACCCCAGTCGCGCAGCATGCGCATGGCCTTGGCCTGATCGTCGCTGTTGGTGACGACGATACCCCCCTCGCCGCAGGCGCCGAGATTTTTGCCGGGATAGAAGCTGAAGCAGCCGGATGTGCCGATACTGCCGGCGCGCGCGCCTTTGTATTGCGCTCCGTGGGCCTGGCAGGCGTCCTCGATGACCGGGATCCGGTAGTGGTCGGCAATCGCTTTGATCGCGTCCATATCGGCCATCTGACCGTAGAGATGGACGGGAATAATGGCCTTAGTTTGGGCTGTAATCTTAGCCTCGAGTTGAGCCGGATCCATTGTCAGCGTCACGGGTTCGACATCGACGAATACCGGTCGTGCACCTGCGTAGCAGATCGCCGATACGGTCGCGACGAAGGTAAATG
The DNA here is from genome assembly GCF_023006465.1 of Rhizobium sp. PRIMUS64. NCBI lineage: Bacteria > Pseudomonadati > Pseudomonadota > Alphaproteobacteria > Hyphomicrobiales > Rhizobiaceae > Rhizobium > Rhizobium sp. PRIMUS64. The sequence continues at coordinate 10,801 of NZ_JALBGX010000030.1, forward strand.
GCACGGTGATGACTTCATCGCCGGGGCCGACGCCTGCCGCGAGAAGCGACAGATGCAGGGCACTCGTGCCGGTGTTCACGGCTATCGCATGTTTGACGTCGCAATAGTCCGCGAATTCCTGCTCGAGGCGAGCGACCTCCTCGCCCAGTATGTATTGCCCCGAGGCCAGGACACCGAGCACGGCGGCGTCGATTTCGCTCTTGATGGACTGATATTGTGCCTTGAGGTCCAGGAACGGGATCATGCGATGAGCCTCGCCTCTTCAAGCTCGATGATACGGCCGCGCTGGGCGAGCGACCGGCTTGCGGCTTCAAGGATGCGAACGACCCGCAGTCCGGCCTGGCCATCCGTGATGGGCCGCGAATTCTGCTCGATGCAATCGACGAACTGATCCAGTTCGCGTTTCAACGCCTCGGTCATATCGAGCTTGGGCGCCCACATGTCGCCGCTGCGGTAGCCGACCATCATCTGATGCACCTTCTCGCCATATGCATCGGAATTGGGGCATATGGTGATGCCCTTGTCATAGACCTTGATCTTTTCGCTGGGCTCCAGATCGTCATAGACGATCATCTTGCTGCTGCCGCCGATCAGCGTGCGGCGGACCTTGACCGGGGCCAGCCAATTGACGTGGATATGTGCGATGAGCTTGCTCTCGAAGAAAAGCGTCAGATAGGCGATGTTCTCCGGCTCGCCGAGCACATGACTCATGCCCGTCGCGGAAACGGCTACCGGCCTTTCCTGCACAACATGGTCGAGGATGGAGAGATCATGCACCGCGAGGTCCCAGATGACGCTGACATCGTGCTGGAAGAGCCCCAGATTGACCCGAACCGAGTCGTAGTAATACATGTCGCCGAGGCCGCTTTCGACTAGTTCGCGCATCTTGCGGACGGCGCCGGTATGTACGAAAGTATGATCCACGGCCAGCACGAGGCGTCTACGCGCAGCCTCCTCGACCATCCGCGAGGCTTCGTCCGTCGTCGAAGCCATTGGCTTTTCGACGAAGACATGCTTTCCGGCCATCATAGCCTGCATCGCGAGCTTGAAATGGGTGAAGACGGGCGTCGCGATAGCGATGGCATCCACTCTCGGATCGCGCAGGACTTCCTCGAAATCATCGGTGATCGTCACTGCGGGGTAGCGGCTTTTGACAGCCGCTAACCGTTCGACATTGAGATCACAGACTGAAATGAGTTGCGCGCCGGCCGCCTCCGAGATGTTACGAACCAGATTCGGACCCCAGTACCCATATCCAACAACGGCGATACCAATCATTGCACTTCTCCCAGCGCTTGCATGTTGACTGATCGGTCATGAACGCGACCGATGATCCTGGCCGGAACGCCGACAACAATGGCGCCGTCGGGCACATCCTTGGTTACAACAGCGCCGGCGCCGACCTGTGCGGCTTCTCCGATGATGACGCCAGGCAGAATGGTGGCGTTGCTGCCAATCGACGCTTGGCGCTTGACCAGAATAGGGATGACGGCCCAGTCGGCTTCGGTCTGCAGGCTGCCATCGAGATTGACGGCGCGTGGGTATGTGTCGTTCGTAAACATGACCCCGTGGCCTATGAACACGCCGTCTTCCAGCGTCACGCCCTCACAGAGGAAGGAATGGCTGGAGATCTTGCAGTCTTTTCCGACGATGACGTTCTTCTGAATCTCGACGAAGGTGCCGATGCGTGTTCCCGCGCCGATCGTGCAGCCGTATAGATTCACAAGATCCCGATGGTGGATGACGCAGCCGTCATCCAGCTTAACGTTTGATGCAATCATCCCTGCAAAACCCCTACTCCTGAACAAGCCCAGACTTTCGGTTGAAACAAACAATCGCTTGGTTGCGCCCAAGTTTTCACACCGACAGGACTAATATTTCTCTACACTTCAAGGAGAATTGTTTTCGTCATCCGAGTAAAGAAACAAAACGTTTAAGGTTATTCACCTAAAGGCGTATCTACTTATGACGACTTACGCCCTAGTTCATGCATCTACCGACATTAGTGGCGGGGTCATATTCCGCACCCCTTGCCGGACCTACGCCCGAGACACCGATTGTTTCCATGCGTTTAGTTGACCTCACCCAGAGTGCCGTGTAACGACGCAGACTATCCTGCCGGCCATATAGTATTATATAAGTCTACCTCAGATGTTCCTTTATATTTCGGCCTTACGATAGAAGTTGTGCGCCACTTAGCCTATATTAGCTACTGTAACGTTCCGCGAATTGTGGTATTCGATTCCTACTTTAGAGTTTCCTAAACCCCCGTAATGAGAGGGGTTGGTACTCGGGCCGTAGTGTGGCGTAACGTGTTTAGGGGGAGGGTGATGCTGTGAATTCAGCGCTTATACCGAATTTGGACCTAAGGCAGGAAAACGTAGCCTTTCCCCTTAAGATGGAGAACAATTCGAACATACCTGTCGTGTCGGCAAGACAGACGCATTCGCTTGTCATTCTCGACAATCGTGAACTTGATCGGCAATGCCTGGCGCAATGCATGGCTGCCCAGAAGGCGGATTTGCAAATCCTGGCATTTGGATCAATTGAGGAGTGGAAGCAGAGGCGCGACGAATATCCTCCGCTTTCCGCGATCCTCCTGAACGTCGGCGGCAAAAAGATCGATGAACCGGCCGTTTCGGAGCAAATCCGGAAGCTTGCGTCGGAATTCGCATCAACGCCACTCATCGTATTGGCTGATAGCGACGATTTCGGCCAGATCGTCAGGGCGCTTGAGTACGGAGCCAAAGGGTTCATACCCGCCTCAGTCAGCGTCAGTGTGTGTATGGAGCTGATCGCGCTGTCCGTGGCAGGCGGAATTTTTGTGCCTGCAAGCGCCCTGTTCGCCATGCGTCACTTGCTGGACTCGAGCAATTCGACCGCACGCCCGCTAGCCGGCATATTCACGGATCGTCAGGTCGAAGTCGTGGAGGCGCTGCGACGCGGGAAGGCGAATAAAATTATCGCTTATGAGCTCAATCTTCGAGAAAGCACCGTAAAGGTGCACGTTCGCAATATTATGAAAAAGGTCAAGGCTACGAATAGGACGGAAGTCGTATTCAAGCTCAACGACTTGTGCCAAACCAGTATTTCGGCGTGAGCGTGAATAAGGCGTTGTGCTGATCAACCGTTGGGGCAAATCTTTTCGTATCTTGGAACCACGGTCTTGCTCAAATCACCCCGGTGGCGCGAATGCGTCACCGGGTCTTTTGATTCCGGGGCGCCTCCATCACGTCCCCCGCGATCTTGGCCCGCGATTTTGGCATGAATAGCGATCGAGCGCTCAACCACCCGACTGTTGTTTGCGTACTTGCCGATCAACTAACCCGGCCCGGTCCTGCCTATTTATCCGGCAACTCGTCGCCCGATAGAATTCAAGGCGTACCAGCACTTTGGCCCGATTGTTTGCTTGCAGACCAACTTGATCCAGGGCAATGAATTTCGCACTTCGGGAGAAACCTCGAGAGCAAAGCGTTGAATAGCCACGGCTGTGGCAACATCGAAATTATTGAATGCCCTGCCGGCCAGCCGAAGCGCCTCTTTCCCAAGATCCTTGGCAAGAAAACGTCTTAGTTTCTCATCTTTCCTGAGGCTTTCCGCGCCTTGGCGAAATAGAATATCGAAAGCCTGTTTTCTTTGCCGGAGGTCAGGAAGGATACTTTGTCCATAGTATTGTAGCGACATGTTCGAAGCATGTCTGCGGTATACTGCTTGGTCTTGGTTAATGTAGCCCACTCCAGCATGTGATGCGAGCCGCAGCCACATCTCCATATCACCGGCATGCGGCAGTTCCTTATTATAGCCGCCGACCTGTTTTTGCAGCGTCGTTCTCACGACGGCTGTCGGTGTCGGAACCAGATTGTTTGCTCCACTCAAGCGTATGAATTGCGGACCGGACAAGACTTGCATGGGAGGCACACCTTTGTCGCCGAGAGGATCGACGCGCTTACTGACGCCACTCGGCTCAGCTATGAGCGCGTTCCCGAACGTAAACCCCACATGCGGATGATTGTGCATCAGCTCCGAAGCGCGACCCAGCGCGCCTGGCAAGAGATAATCATCCGCAGAGAGAAGCAGGAACAAGTCGCCGCCCGCCCACTCGATTCCCCCATTATAGGTGGCGATATGGCCCTTGTTTGCCGTGTGCCGCCGATAGGTGACCCGTTTGTCGCGGGATGCCAGAGCCTTTCCGACTTCCGGCGTATTGTCTGGCGAGCAGTCATCCAGAATAAGCACGCGCACATCGACGCCTGCTTGTGAAAGAACACTTCCAACACATTCCTCAAGGAAATGAGCGTAGTTGTAGCAGGGAATGACGACATCAACGCGTTGCAAACTTGTTCCTCCGCAGGCAATCGTTTCGTTCGGAGCATTTCATGGAACCCGAACTCGGCTTCGTTTCGCTCTTACGCGTTCTTCGCTCCCCGATTCATCGGCGCGACGTTGATGCGTGCGCCCGCATAGCCGATTTCGTGCAGGACCATGCCGCTCTCAACAAGACGGATCGGGCAAGCAGCCGAGAGCCTGCGCGCTTCAGGCCACTCTGAACGCGCTCCCACCGGGTAAGCGCAAAACGGGTCCGGGACCGAAACGTATCGTAGAAGGCGACGTTCGGGCTCAAGCTTCCCGATTTCCAGGGCTTCACGTTGGTCACGAAATGAACGATGCCGAGCTTCTGCTCGAGCGCGATGCGGGCGATCGCCTGCGTTGGCTCGAACTGAAAATTCCAGGCGCGGTCCAAGATCTTCCACTTTCCGTCGCAGGCAGCGTTAAGGGCGTCCTGATCCGAATATTCCGTCGCCGGAAAGCGGTCGAGATAGTCCAGCGATCGTTCCGTTATTCGCTCGTTTCGCCATTTTGCAAGGTCGATAAGAAGAATGCCGGCGTTAAAATAACGTTCGACCCGAGGGCTGCCTGTCGCACCTGGTCCGTTGCTCACACCATTGTCCAGCCAGTAATCCGGTACGGCGCCGATCACTGCCTCGCCGAGATCGATATTCCACAACTGTTCAAGCTCAGTCAGGACCAGGATGTCGCCATCCAGATACAAAGCCCGGCTGCAGGTCTGCGGAAGGAACTGCGGCAGAAGGATCCTTGCGAAGGTCATCCTCGAAACGCCAGGGCGAGTGGAAAATCCGCTTGCGAAGGACAATGTGGCGATGGGATGCCACTGAATGACTGCAGAATTTGCGGGCAGAGATTCAAAGATCAGTCGCTTTATTTCTTCGCCTATTCCCTCATGAATGACATGGATATTCAAGGGCCATGCGCTTCGGTTATTCTCGGCGATCGATCTAAGGGCGGTCGCCAAGGGAACAGCGTAGGCCGCATCGACCGCAAAGACGATGGGCCCCAACCGCTGTTTTGCTCCCGCAGGCGCGGCTCCTGTTCGTATGCTATGCACATTCATGTTTCCGGCACCATCCCATCGAAAGAACACGAGCTTCGCCTTGCAATGATCGACGTTGCTGTTCACGGCACGATTGATACGGCTTCCTGAACGGGAAGGCCGACGGCAGGGGTAGGCAGATGGGTGTAGGCCGTTCGCGAGGACTGGACACCAGGCGTGCTCTTGGCTCCGCCAGAAAGCTTCCACTCGAAATACGCGATCGTTTTCTCAAGCCCCTGTCGCAGGTTCACTGTCGGCTGCCAGCCCAGCTCCTGCTTTGCGCGGCTGATGTCAGGCTTGCGCTGTGTCGGATCGTCAATCGGCAGAGGCTTGTAAACGATGCTTGATTTCGATCCCGTCATCTCGATGACCATTTCGGCCAGTTCCCGGACCTGGAATTCTCCCGGGTTACCGAGATTGATCGGACCCGTAACGCCGGCCGGCGTGCCCATCAGGCGGATGAAGCCCTCAATCAGATCGTCTACATAGCAGAAGGAGCGCGTTTGCGTGCCGTTGCCGAAGATGGTGATCGGCTCGTTTTGAAGCGCCTGAACGATGAAATTGGAGACGACGCGGCCGTCATTGGTCTGCATGCGCGGCCCGTAAGTATTGAAGATCCGCGCCACGCGGATTTCCACACCGTATTGACGATGGTAATCGAAGAACAATGTTTCGGCACACCGCTTGCCTTCGTCATAACATGCCCGCGGCCCTATGGGATTGACGCTGCCTCGATACTCCTCGGGCTGAGGGTGGACTGCCGGATCGCCATAAACTTCGCTCGTGGATGCCTGGAAGATCTTCGCCCTGGTGCGTTTTGCCAAGCCGAGCATATTGATGGCCCCATGCACATTTGTCTTCACGGTCTGCACGGGGTCGTGCTGATAGTGGACCGGAGATGCCGGACAGGCGAGGTTGTAGATCTCGTCGACCTCCACATAGAGCGGGAAGGTAATGTCATGGCGGAGCACCTCAAAGCGAGGATCGTCCAGAAGATGCAGCACATTGTCGCGCGAACCGGTGTAGTAATTGTCCACGCAGAGGACGTCATTGCCCTCTCGCAAAAGCCTTTCGCACAGGAATGATCCCAGAAACCCGGTGCCGCCGGTTACCATAATTCGCTTTTGTCCGTACATTGGTGTGCTCCCTTGTTGACGGTTGCCTCGCGGAAACGAGGATGGTCAGTAGGCTCCCCTGCGCTTGAAGACCGCAGGGATTGTGCTGAGAAGAATTTGGCAGTCCAACCATAGGGACCGGTTGTCGATGTAGAACTCGTCGAGTTGCTGCTGCAGCTCGATATCCGCATTGCTTCGTTCGGATATTTGCCAAAGGCCCGTGAGCCCCGGCGTGACCGAACGGCGCTTGTTTCGAAATTCGCCGTCCATAGCCAGAAGGTGATATTCCGGAAACGGACGCGGCCCGACGATGGCCATCTGGCCGGCAATGATGTTTGCCAATTGCGGGAGCTCGTCGATGCTCGAAGCGCGCAGCATATGTCCTATAACCGGAAGGATGCGCGGATCGTCCTTAAGCTTGAAGTGGCTCAACCACTCGGCGCGCATGGTAGGGTTGTCTCGGAATAGTGCTTCAAGGCGCTTTTCTGCATCTTGGTACATCGTCCTCAATTTCAGGACGTGCACCGGCTTGCCGGACAGTCCTTCCCTGGTATGCCGGAAGAAGACGGGGCCTGGATCGATGGCATAGATTGCGGCCGCTGCAAACGCGATGAATGGCGCGACCACGATCATTGCAGGGATGGCGATGGCGAGATCGAGGATCCGGCGAACCAGATCCGAGTTGACCGACCTCCCACCGGTGGTGAGGCGAATGCCGATCTCTCCGCCGACATCCGCAGGTCGCAATCCGCTTACCTTGAGGCTCGGCGTGTCGGACAGCAAAATGACTTCGGCGAACTTCCGACGCATCGCCGCCAAGTCGGGTCCAACTGAGCCTGTGTCGCCCGCAATTATGGCAATGGATGGCCCGCCATCTGGCAATGCCTCCAAAGTATCAGAGGAAAAGGGCTCCGGCCTGATGCCATGCTGCCAGTGGTTCTTGAAATGGGCCACGAGAGCGGGAGTAAGGTTGTACCCCCCTATGACAACCGCGCGCTCCCCCCAGATTCCAAGTTTCCAGCACAGGCCTCGTGCAAGCCAATGCACAAGTGGCTGAACAATCAGCCCGAGAGCGAGGAACCCAATAACGGCAAGCAGCAGTCGTTCCCCCTCCGGCAGGATAATTGCTCCGAATGCCGCAAGGACAGCCACCTTGACGGCAGCTATGGTGCGTCGCCGCAGATGTTCGTGCTCATGCAACCGATATCCAGGATAGAGGCCGGCCGATGCGTAGAGAATAATCGCAGCGAATGCTGCGATCGTGAACGTACGCTCCACCATCGTGCCCTCCGAACCACTGGGGAGAGCCGACAGGACAACAAAATAGGCAATCAAATAGCTTGCAATGTCGCCGGCGACCAGGAAGGACGACGTTGCAAGCCGAGCAAGCCGACGCCGTAGTGCGACGGGCATATTCAGCGCTGCCTGTGCAAAGGGATCGGCGGTCTTAGCTGCTATGGGCGGCACGGAACCTGCCGGAATCGTCCGCGACGTCACGTCATTTGATGTGGATGCCTTCGACGGACCCGGTGTCATTGCTGGCGACGCAAATAGGGACATGATGGCTTTACACCTTTGCAGCTGCTTCTTTTGGCGCGCTTGATCCAAAAACCTTGTCTTCGATCGGAAACTTCCGAAGCCCCAGTCTCTGGACTGCCGTCAGTGAGATGAAGGTCGGCACGACAAGCGCATAGCGCCGCCATAGCCGTCGCGGCTCGCACAAAAGACGAAACGCCCATTCGAAGCCGCTTCTTTGAATGAACCTTGGAGCCTGCCGCTTGAGGCCGGCGTGGAAATCGAATGCGGCTCCGACACCGATGAGCATCGATGCTTCCAGACTATCGCGCATGCGCGCCATCCAGAGTTCCTGCTTGGGACTGCTCAGCCCGACCCAGATGATATCGGCGCCCGACCGATTGAGCCGGTCAGCAATATCCGTTTCCTCCCGCGTCGACAGTTTGCGAAAAGGCGGCGCATAGGAGCCGACGATCCGTGCTTGCGGAAATTTTGCCAGAAGGCGCGCCTGCAGTTGTTCGAGCGTTTCGGCCGTTGCGCCATAAAGGAAGTGGCGCAGGCCCTTGGAGCTGCCGGCATCGAAAACGGATAGCATGAGATCCGGTCCATAGACCCTGTCGCTTTCCACATGGCCAGCATGTCTCAGCGCCCAAACAAGCGGCATGCCGTCGGGAGTTACGAGGAACGCCCGGTTATGTATCGACCGGAGCTCGGGATCATCTTGACAGCGGACGATGCCGTGTGCGTCGCGAACGCACACATATTCCTTCCTGCCGTCTTCGATCGCTTTTTGAATAAATCCGGTCGCGCTTTTGAGATTGACTGCTGAAATGCGAACACCAAGGACATTCGTCCATTCTAAGGGACCCTTTGAATGAAGAACTGAAGTTTGGCTGCCGCCTGCTGTTTGCTTTCCCATGACCTACGCTTTCGCGATCGAAACTGTCATCAGAATATCCCGGCAGGCCGATTGCCTCCATACTTGCCGCTCCAGCTATTGGACGTAGAAGAGATTTCATATTTACGTCTTATGCCGCGATGACGTACAATATTCGAAGTAAGTCTACGTACCCCACGGCTTACCATTTTGCTCTTTTTGATGACCGTTGGCCCGAAATAGCGTTTCGACCCGCGCAGAGTCGCAGAAGCTATTCACTCTGGTGCGATCAAAGCTGGTGAGGTTTGAGCGCGAACAAAGCCGGGGAGAGAGACATGGTCAACCCAATAGGCGAGATGAAGGCCCCCGGCTGGCGAGCGTTCAGAGATGTCCGACAGAACCAACCAGCTGCGGAAAGATCTAGACGCGATCGATCATTCGACGGCTCGGCAGGCTCCCCACCGCGTCGCAGTTTTCGTGACCTTTGGTCCGTCTGATGCGTGGACCCATTCCTATGCCGAGGAAGGCTGCAATCGCCATCTTGAAGTTCGCAGAACGCTCAGTGCAGAAGTGCTGATATAGCTCGCTGCCAATAATGCCCCGCCCATTATCGGGAAACCTGCCCCACCTACCAGATCTCTAGGTCCTGATTTTGATGCACATGCCTGTATGGACTATGCCTGCGAGCCTCGCGCAGGAGTTATAAGTCGCCATAGCTGCGGACTTTATCGCAGCAGAACACCCCTCGTCGCGGCGCCTTTTGTTACTCGCGCGGCGCGACTACGCTTCCCGTGTCCTTCCCAGCCTTCTGAAGATCTCCTAGACTGCCAAATTCTCCCCAACGCATGATCTGCGGATGTACCCTGAAGCTCTTGTCGTTCAGGTTGCCGCTGTAGCGGTTGCGCGCGAATTGCACAAATCCAAGCCCAAGATCGGGAGCGTTGATATACGCTACAACGCCGCTGTCACCGTCAACCGATACAACGTTCTCCTCAATGCGATTAGGGCGTGCCCATGGCGGACGCCAACCCCTGCCGGTACCGTCATCAACGCGAAAAGCCGCGCCCGATCCGTGTGTGATGACGTTTCCCGCCACCAGGTTGCTCCAACCGCCGTTGATACCGATCGCCGCGACGTTCCCCGAGAGCGTATTCCCCTCGATACGCAGTCCGCTCGCCTTCCCATCCGTATAGATCGCCCAGCTGATAGGAGACGGCCATTCACTGGTATTCTCATATCCGGGAGGCCAGAAGGTCCCATCGGCCCTGTTCATGAGATGACCGGTCCCGGTCACCAGATTGGAGCGGATGGTGCTGTTCAGAGGGTCGGCCTGCTCGCCCATCATCTTGATGGCACCGCCATCTGCCGTCTGCTGATTGGCGTTATGGATCACGTTGTGCTCGATGACAGCGTTATAGACAGCGTCGTTGGAACCCCACAGCGAACCGCCGGCGATTCCGAACTGCGCCGTGTTTTCGATCAGGTTGTTGGCGATCCTGACATTGTCGGCCGCCTGGAACCATATCCCGGCGGTTTCAATGTAAACCTTTCCGATGTCATGGATATGGTTTGAAAGGATCCTGGCGCCGTTCGACTTGCCGAATGTGCCATAATTTGTGCCGACGTATATCCCGTTGCCAGCCACATTCGCGATCACATTGGCGGCAATAAACGCATCCTTGCTTTCAGTCACATGGACCCCGACGCCGACATTGTCGATACTGTTGCCGACAATCTTGACGCCATCAGCATGTTCGATCCGTATCGCGCCAAATCCTCTGGTCTCCGTATAGAACTTACCGCTGCCGTCAGGAGCTCCATCTCTAAACTCGAGCCCTGATACGACCATCCCATTGGCCCCATCCAATTTGAAGAATGTCGGCAGAATGCCGGCGACGACTACGGAATCGGGTAACGACTGATCGACAGGGATGTAATGGAGCTGGCCCGCGGCAAGGTCGTACCACCACTCTCCGGGAGCATCGAGCAAGGCCTTGGCTCCGGTCAGGAAATAGCGGCTGCCTTCTGCGGTAAAGAAATAGCCGGTGCCTTTCGTATGGACAGTCCGGCCTGCGCCATCGATGGATACGACTGGGAGCGTATCATTGCCCCACTGGCTTCCGGGTTGATAGCCCCCAACGATGTCCACGACCAATCCACTTGTATCATCCACTGCCGGAAGATCGCCGGCATGGAAACAAAAGCGCGTGTTTCCTTCCCTCATGTCGATGGCAGGATTGCACTTTGCGGCAAACAACCATCCCTTGCGTGGATCACCATCAGCGGGAGCGTTAGGGAATCGAGCCCGAGTTTGGCGCATCCCATTGACGAAAAGGTCACCGACCGCTTCATCCGGTGGCAATTTCAGTGGCGCCGTCCAGCGACCATCGGCCTGCTGCGCCCAGTTGCGCACGCGTCGTCCGCCATGCAAAATCGGCACATCTTTGCATCTTGCCGTGAGGATCAAGCCCATATCGCGGGCGTCAAAGACGATCGGCTGAGTGAGGTAGTAATCGCCTTTACCGAGCGCGATTGCGTTGGTGCCGCCCTTCGCGCGGGCAGCATCACGGGCTCTTTCAATGCTGGCGAAAGGGCCATCGTCACCCTGCTGATTTGCCGTCGGAAGGAGGCCGCTCCAGGTGTCTTTGCCATCGGGAGAAACGTAAAATATCGTCCGCGGCCCGGTGCTGCCGGTCAATACGTCGCTTAAAGAAATCCCATTCAACTCGGGCGACGAAGTCGCGGAAGCTTCCGCGCAAGTGGCCTCCCTGACGAGCATCTGCAAGCGCTCGGGCGCATCTATCTCTGTCCCGACCGGAGCCGGATTGCCGGACTGCGGATAGAGCATGACAGGCAAAATGCTCAGGATCAGTCCAAAACGCCGCCTCATGATATCTGCAACCCGCTCGCAACGCCACGCGAAGGCGTCTGCCAAGGTGGCGAACGGTTGAGCGAAACGACGGGCGCGTACAGCGAAAACATGATGATGGCTGCGGTAAACAGGATGAAGATGGCGTCATTCTGAACGAAAAAAATACTCTCGGTCAGATTCATCACCAGAATCATGATTGTTAGGACGTTGAGCCAGAGCCACCCGTACTGCGTATCGTGACAGTGAAGGACCGCGCCCCGGCGGATTGCCTGGGGAAGCATCAGAACAAACGGAATCATTCCCGTTATTCCAAAGCTTAACAAGATATCGCGGTATCCATTATGCGCGTGGGGCGCCGGCCATCCGAGCTTGAACCACATGTGCGTCGCTTCCGGGTTCGCGGTTGTCCAGAAAGCCTGGTAGCCATAACCAAGAAACCATCGATCGGATATTTCGCGATCAACCAGTTCCCACAATGGCACCCGACCCGTCAAAGTCGCGTCCTTGCCGAGCGCTTCAAGGGCCGGAACCAGGAATTCGTGAAGCGAAATCAGAATGCCGAGAGACAGCTGAATGAAAAACAGGACGATGACGACGCGGCCAATGCTGCTGCTTCTTTGCAGGAGGGAATAAAAGCCGATCAGGCAATAGGCCACTGACGTTGCAATGATCGCGGTCATCGATCCGGAGCTTGCAAGGCAGATCACACCCGCGGCCAATACGATGAACGCGGTTCGCCGCAGGCCGAGCGTCCCGTCTATCAGCACAGCCGTCGCGACCAGGATCGTCAGAGCCGCGTACCAGCCCAGGACGTTCTTGTGAATGAAGACGCCCCGCATAGCACCATCCGGCATACTGGCGAGCCTTGGCGACACCACGGAGACAACCACACTGAGGACGCTACAAGTTCCCAGGGTCACAAATAACAGGAACAGCAGCTGCCTTGGCGTGAACCGTATCGCTAGAACGTAGGAAAGAAGTACGCAAAACAAAAGGGCGATTGCGCGCCTCAAGGTCGTTGGAGGTGCTATCGACCACAGGGTAGACAAAAACGGCAGGACAAGGATCAGGGGAACAATCAGATTTCGCCTGAGCGCCGTTAAAAATTGCGGAAAATTGCGTATCAGGATCACGATTGTAAATGCATACACAGGAAAGCAAGGAAGACGCAGTATAGATTTGGCAGATTCGCTGAGCGTTCCGTCCGCATCTGACAGGATGAGTGGCAGAAAGGCGCCTGCCTGAAGAAAAATGGATATGCCGGCGCCCCAGCATTCGATGACCCGCCAACTGATGGCTGGTCCGCTGGCGGTTCTGAGGCTATCTACTCTCATTGTCCGTCCCGACTGACTTGAACAGAAGCGGCTGCGCGGCAATAAAAAACTGTCGGCCTTCGCTGCTCTCAAGCAATCATTCAGCCACATCCGCAGTCAACCTGTCCTAGTGAAGGGCGGGCTACGCCTAATGCACCTTCGCTCCACCCAAAGACTGTGTTGTGCGTAAGCCTTCAGCCGGCCTTTGCCCAAAAGACGGGTCTTCATATCCGCGCATAGCCCTTAAGAGCAGATGTTGCGCATGTCCGTTCACCGGTACCGTGGCAATGAATGTCTTGTGAAGCGTGGGGGGTAAGCCGCGGCTCCACTGGAATGGGGCAACAATTCTGACTGAGGCTCTCTCTGCAGTCGAAGCCTGAAAGGTTTAGGATTACTATGTTTCTGCGTCATGATCCTAGTTCTCTATGCGACACGATGGGCGCTCTACTCGTCGTGGCGATCTCACCGGCTCTGCGCGAGATGCTGTTCGGCCGACAAGATATTTTGGATATCACCATCGCCGAGGCTCCAAACCTTGATGGCTGCATAAAGGTCGACCTCTTAAGCAACTTTGCGCTGCTGTATGGCGGTGCATCGCCGCGACCCGCCTGAGAGCGCGTCATGGAGCGGCCGGCCCTCAGTGTCCTTATCAATAATTACAACTACGCTCGCTTCGTTGGGCGGGCGATAGACAGCGTGTTGAGCCAAGACGCGCGCAACGTCGAGATAATCGTCGTCGATGACGGCTCCACCGACCAGTCGCGGTCCGTCCTGGAAGCGTATGGCACCCGAGTGAAGCTGATCTTTCAGGAGAACGCAGGACAGGCCGCTGCGATCAATACCGCTGTGGGATCAAGCACGGGCGAGATCCTCTGTTTTCTGGATGCCGACGACTGGTGGGCGCCGAGCAAGCTGTCGGCGACGGCTGCAGCGTTCCGCGCCAACCCTCAAGCATCGCTCGTCTATCACCGACTGCAGCCAACGCTTGTCGATGGCACGCCGACTTCCAAGCCGATCCCTCGAAGCCTGTGTTCGGGCGCTTTGTCGCCGCTGCTCACGAGATCGGCTGGTTGGTGGCCTTTTCCGATGACGTCAGCCATCGCGGTACGACGTAGCGCATGGAATGCTGCGGGCAGCATTCCCGAGCAATTCCGCATATCAGCCGACGCCTGGCTCGTGGGGATCTATCCGTTTCTGGGGGACGTTATTGCCATGCCGGATTCGCTTGGATTCTACCGCATCCACAATAACAACTGGTATCGCGCGACCGAGGATGCGACCACGCTAAGGAGGCGGATGACGCACTGGCAGCATACCGTTGAAGCTACGAACCTGTTTCTCTCAGCCCATGAACTGCCGGCAAGACTACATCTGACGGATCACTATCCCTATCGCATCGCGTCGGCAAAGCTGCAGGGAGCCGATGCACGCACCCGATTCAAGCTTGCCGTCGAAGGCCTCTTCTTTGCCGGCGAACCGAACCTGCTCAGGCGGACGCGCGATAGTTTGCGCTCGGCGCGCGGCCTGTCACGGCTCGGTCTGGACGTCGGCTTGTCGGAGGCAGCGAAATGAAGGCGCTGCTATTGGTTTCCGAACTCGAAGACTATACCATCTCGTTTGCCAGCGGCGTTGCCCAACACCTAAACGTTGTGCTTGCCGTACCGCGCCGGCGCTATGCACATCTCGCCTCTTCCATCGATCCGGCTGTCGATCTGCACCTTCTGGACTGGCCGAGACACCGTTCTCTCTCCAATCCCTGGTTTCTGTACCAGCTTACACGTCTGATCCGGCGGGAACGGCCGAACCTCATTCATCTCCTCAGCAATTCTACACTTTGGCTGAACCTCGCCGTGCCGTTCTGGCGCCCGATCCCGCTGGTGACGACCGTTCACGACGTGGAAATCCATCCCGGCGATTCCGATACGCGCACACTGCCCGGCTGGGCCCCCGAATTGATGGTGAAACAATCCGGACATCTTGTCGTCCACGGCGAGGGACTGAAGCGGCTGGTCCTCGATCGATATTCAAAATCGCCGGACTGTGTCCATGTTCTGTCGCATCCCTCCATCCTTCGCTATGCGGAGCTCGCCCGGCGACAGAAGATGGCGCCGCGCGAAGCGGGTGGAACGATACGCGTCCTGCTCTTCGGACGGATTTTTGCCTACAAGGGCCTGGAACATCTGGTCCGGGCCGAGGCGATGCTCAAGGACGTACTTCCCAACCTGCGCATCACGGTCGCAGGCCGTGGCGACAATCCGATGATCTTCAAGCCGCTGATGGGGGATGCCGGCCGCTACGATATTCGCAATCGTTTTATCGAGGATACAGAGGTCGCCCAGCTTTTCCTGGACACCGACATCGTCGTGCTTCCCTACACGGAAGCATCCCAAAGCGGTGTGCTCAACCTTGCCGCTGCATTTGGCAAACCGGTCATCGTGACGGATGTCGGCGAGTTGCGGGGCACCGTTCAGCCCAATGGGTTGGGAATGGTGGTCCCTCCCGGAGATGCCAAAGAGCTCGCCGCAGCTATCAGGACATTGGCAGACAATAGCGAGCTTAGAAACAATTTCGGTGCCAATGCGCTCGAATGGGCACAAGGACCGAATTCGCCTGAACGGGTCGGCGCCCAGGCCGCGGCCGTTTATCGGGAGGTGGTCGGGTCATGCTGATGGAGGCCCTCACGGACAGGAGTCGCATGGCAGCACGGAGCGCGGCTAGCGTCCGCCACTATGTTGCGGGCGGCCGCGAGAACGGCGGCGGCATTGGCAGGCTGGTCGGCTATATAACAGAGACAGCGAAAGTGACCGGCGCGAAACACTTCGTCACCGATACCAGAGGGGCTCGGTGGTCCAAGGTGACGTCACCCGCACGCATGCTCAGCGCCATCCTGATGATGGCAAAGGACCGGATTGTTGCGCCAGCCCGCATTCACCATTTCCATATCGCTGGCCGCGGCAGCACCTACCGAAAACTGATCCTGACCGAGGCTGCCCGTTTGTTCGGGTGCTGCCACATATTACACCTGCACGACTACGACTACGCCGGCGACTTTGAGAAACGCTCGCCGCGCCAACAACGGCTCATACGTCGGATGTTTCAGAATGCCGATTGCGTTGTGGCGCTCGGCCGGCGCGATCGCATGACGCTGACGACACTTTTGGGCGTTGACGAGCGCCGCACGGTCGTTGCCCATAATTGCGTCCCCGATCCCGGGGCGCACAATATTCGCGTCGGTCAGACACCGTTGATCGTATTCCTTGGCCGGTTGAGCGAACGCAAGGGGGTCACGGAGCTTCTGTTGGCCCTGAGCCACCCGGTCATGAAAGAACTCCAGTGGCGAGCTGTGCTGGCCGGCGACGGACCTGTCGAGGATTATCGCCGTCAGGCTGACGCCATGGCGCTTTCAAATCAGGTAGAGATGCCCGGCTGGCTTGACGCCAGTGAGGCGCGGGCCCTGTGTGCACGTGCAGATATCCTGGTCTTGCCTTCGCACGCCGAAGGTCTGGCAATGGCTGTGCTCGAAGGGCTGTCCCACGGCCTCGCCGTCGTTACCACGCGTGTTGGGGCGCATGACGAAGTCCTTACCGACGGGGAAACCGGCATCTTCGTCCCAGTCGGAGACCAGGATGCCCTGGCTGCAGCCCTGGCGAAGCTGGTGACCGATCCAGAAATCTGCATCCGCCTCTCGGTCCAGGGGCGCGCACATTATCTCAACCATTTCAGCATGTGGGCCTATATGCGGTCGCTCGAGAAACTTTACGAAACCGTTTCCGCGAAACCTCAAGCAATGGTTGGCGCACGATGACGATTTCCACTGTTCCGCCGGACCGCAACCTTCCGATCTCACAGATGCGCTACGATCCTCGCTTTCAGGTGGAGACCAAGGCGGACAACTTCGACCTGGCATCCGTCTTCCGTCTCGTCCGGCGAAGAATGATCATGATCATCGCGATAACCGTTCTGTTCATGGCGCCCGCGGCGATTATGATCTTTGGGTTGGAGCCCACCTACCAGGGCTGGGCCCGGTTAATTGTCCACCAGCCCCTCGCAACATCACTTGATGCGGACGATGCCAGCCACAGTGATCTGCTTGACGCGAAATCGGAGACTGAACGGCTTCGATCCAGAAGCATCGCAGAGCGTGTTGTCCGCGAGCTGCATCTTGAAGTGCGGGAGGAATTCAATCCTGCGCTGCGGGAGATCTCGTTCATTGAAAGGGTCCGGGCCACGTTGCGCGGCCTGTTCGACACAAAAAAAACCACTCCGCCTGATCGGGACAACATCAACGCCATCATCCCGGAATATTTTAGGGCGCTCGGCGTGTGGCATGAAGATAAGAGTGACGTTGTCCAGATCAGCTTCAATTCGACTGATCCTCTACTCGCAGCCGCGGTTCCGAACCGGATCATCAGCATTTACCTCGATGAACGGAAGGGCAGTGTCGATGCCCGCCTGGAGACAGCGGGAGAATGGATCCGACAGCGCATCACCGAACAGCAGGCTCGCGCGGACATTTCTCGCGACGCTGCCCGCAACTACCAAGAATCGATGGACGTCGTCTCGAAAGAGGACGCTCAGGAGGAACGGATCAAGTCATTTCTAGAGCTCACTGGCCGGGAAGGGAAAATCGAAGAAAGCCGCGTTGAGGTAGAGGGGGTGATATCGGCGCTGGAAGCAGCGGATAAAGCTTCGGTCGTCGCACAGAATATCGTCGTCCCCGATAGCATTGCCATAAAGCAACGCGATCTTCGCGGACAGGAGCAGGATCTCGCCCGTCTTCTTGAGACATATGACGGCAATGCCGAGGCCGTGGTGGATTTACGTGGCGAGATCGAAAAATCCCGTGCCGATCTCGACCTTGCGACCAAGCAATATCTCCAGACAATGCGCGCGAAGCTCACCGCACTTGATCATGAAGCTGAAGGAGTACAATCCCGGTTGGTTGTTGCTCAAGAAAAACGCATACGCGATGCGCTGGTGCAGACGGAGTTGTCGCGACTGCAGAAAATCGCCGAAAAGGAACAAACGGCACTCGACAAGCTTGAGAACCAGCGCCGTGACCTCGCCGCGAAGGCCATGCTGCCGGGGGCGGAATTGGAAGTTTTATCACCGGCTACAGTGCCGCTCGCGCCGCAGGGACGTGGACGGCTTTTCTATCTGGTGGGTGCCCTCCTGGCTGCAATCTCGGGTGCCGTAACGGCTGCTTTCGTGATCGAAATGTCGGATCGGACGGTCCGGAGTTTCGACCAAGTAACTGCAATGGCGCGCACGATACCGGCTGGACTTATCCCGCGTCTGGCGCGGTGGGAAAATTCGAAAACGATGTTCGAACATATGCCGGTCCCGATGTTTGACGAAGCAATCCGTACCGTGGTGCTTTCACTCAAGCAGTCCAATGGCGGCAAGTTGCCGAACAGTATCGTCGTTACCTCGGCTCACAGCGGAGAAGGTAAGTCGCTGGTCGCGAGATCGCTGGCTATCGAACTTGCCGCCGCCGCAATTCCGGTGCTGCTGGTCGATGGCGACCTTCGGCGGGGAAAACTCGATTCGTTTTTCAGGTCGGGTCTAGTGCACGGACTGAACGAATTCCTGAATGGTCAGGCCGATATCCGCGATATCGTCTACCGCCATCCAAGCGGTATCGACTTCATTCCCTCTGGCAAATTCAGTCTCCAGCGCCGCACCCGTTCGAACGGCCTGGCAGAAATCATCGAGATGGCGGGGGCGGCCGGCCAGATTGTCATCTTCGACAGCGCGCCTGTGCTCGCCTCGACAGATACCGTGCATTTGACTGCCCTGGCGGAAAGAACACTGGCAGTCGTTAGATGGGGAAAGACGAGCCGCCGCGCGGTCGAGTTCAGCCTGCAGCAAATGAAAAGCTCGCGAAATTCGGAAATTGTTGTCGCGATCAACAATGTAAATCCCGCAAGGCACGCGTTGTATAATTTCAGTGACTCGGAAATGTTTTCGAAATCCCTGATGAAATACTACAAATTAAAATCATGAATACTTAGAATATAATGCACTAAACTCTCATTTTTGTGATATTGTGCGAACTACACAGCATCATATGCTTCTGCATTGGTATTCGAGTTGGAGGGCAATCATGGATACAGGAATGACAAAGAACAGAAAAGTCGCGCTGATTACGGGTATAACAGGTCAGGACGGTGCGTATTTGGCCGAATTACTCCTGGAGAAGGGCTATATTGTTCACGGCCTCAAGCGACGCTCATCATCCTTCAACACCAGTCGCATCGAGCATCTATACGAGGATCCCCATGTCGAGAATCCTCGCTTTATTTTGCATTTCGGGGACATGACTGATTCGACGAATCTCATCCGTGTTGTTCAGGAAACGCAGCCGGACGAGGTCTATAATCTCGCCGCACAGAGCCACGTTCAAGTCTCTTTCGAGACGCCGGAATATACTGCCAACGCAGATGGAACCGGCACCCTTCGGCTACTTGAAGCAATTCGCCTCTTAGGGCTGACCAGGAAGACCCGCTTCTATCAAGCGTCCACCTCAGAGCTCTACGGCAAGGTCCAGGAAGTCCCGCAGAGCGAAACGACGCCGTTCTACCCTCGATCACCCTACGCAGTGGCCAAGCTCTATGCCTATTGGATAGTGGTCAATTATCGCGAGGCATATGGCATGCACGCCTCGAACGGCATTTTGTTCAATCATGAAAGCCCGATCCGCGGCGAAACCTTCGTGACGCGTAAAATCACCCGGGCGGCGGCTGCGATCCATCTTGGGCTGCAGGAAAGGCTCTATCTCGGCAATTTGGATGCCAAGCGCGACTGGGGACATGCACGAGAATATGTCCGTGGCATGTGGCTGATGCTGCAACAGGACGAACCGGAGGACTATGTCCTTGCGACCGGCGAAACACACTCGGTTCGTTCCTTTGTTGACAAGGCCTTTGCCAAGGTGGGCATGCCGATTGAGTGGCGTGGGAACGGTGTTGAGGAAAAGGGATACGATAAGACATCCGGTCAGTGTGTTGTGGAGATCGATCCAGCTTACTTCCGTCCGACCGAAGTTGATCTTCTGATTGGCGATCCGACGAAGGCGCACACGAAGCTTGGCTGGAAACATGAGACCAGTCTTGATCAGCTGGTTACGGAGATGGTTCGCGAGGATCTGAAGGTCATGGCACGAAACGTGCCGTCGGTAGGCGTAACCAAAGGTTTTGCCTATGCCTGAAGTGATCTATAGCCTTGCCGGAAAAAGGGTCTATGTCGCGGGCCACCGCGGCATGGTAGGCTCAGCGATCGTGCGGCGTCTCGCTTCCGAGGGCTGCGAGATTTTGACGGCCACCCGCGCCGAGGTCGATCTCAGACGGCAGGACCAGGTGGAGGCCTGGATGAACAAGAACCGTCCCGACGCTGTCTTCCTGGCTGCTGCGAGGGTCGGCGGTATTCTGGCGAACGCTACTTATCCGGCCGACTTCCTTTACGACAACTTGATTCTCCAAGCGAACGTCATCCACGCAGCCCATAGAGCTCACGTCGAAAAACTGATGTTTCTGGGCTCGTCCTGCATCTATCCGAAATTCGCCGATCAGCCGATCGTTGAGGACTCACTTCTGACTGGATCGCTTGAGCCCACGAATGAATGGTATGCGATCGCTAAAATTGCCGGATTGAAGCTCTGCGAAGCTTATCGCAAACAGCACGGTAGAGATTTCATCTCGGCCATGCCTACCAATCTTTATGGTCCAGGGGATAATTTTGACCTCGGGTCAAGCCATGTCATGCCGGCGCTCATACGCAAGGCGCATGAGGCCAAGATCAACCAGCAGCAAGAGATATGCATCTGGGGGACTGGCACGCCGCGGCGCGAATTCCTGCATGTTGACGATTGCGCCGACGCCTGCCTCCATCTCATGAAGACCTATTCCGCCGAAAGTCATGTGAACGTAGGTTCGGGCGAAGACATTACCATCCTGGATTTGGGATATCTCGTCTCCAAGGTCGTTGGTTTCGAAGGCAAGATCACACGCGACCTGACCAAGCCAGATGGCACGCCACGTAAACTCTTGAGCGTCGACAAGCTTCGCACGCTCGGCTGGTCTCCTAAGATCGGTCTGAAGGAGGGTATCGCGGACGCTTACCGCTCCTTCCTGGATGGGCATTATCTCGAACGCAGCAACAGGCTATGTCCGGCGACTTGATCGGTCAAAGCGGCATCAGGTTTGAGAGAGCCAAAAATTCGACGCTGCACGCGCCCACTCTCTCTACAGTCGCACATCATCCCTCGCGCACAGCGAATTTGCGCGAGGAATAATAAGGTATTGTCTCGGGGGGGACGCACATGCTGGGGGAAGCAAATAATGCAACCAGTAGAAATTAGGATTGCAGCGTTAATTTTCCTAATAACCGTGTGGGCGATGATTATCAGAGCGGCAATGGATTTTTTCGCGGTCGAGATGCCGATATCCCTTATCGCGCTTTTACACGGATAGTCCACGTCGGATGGCTCCGCGAGATTACCTTCGGCTGGACTGTCGAACGACAATCGCTGCAGTAAAGTCGGCAGGCTTGGCCGCACCGCGTTCGAATCGCGTGGCCACTCTTTCCTGAAGCAGGGCGTTCAGTTCTTCCTCGCCGATCTTTGGCGCCGGTGGGTTTTCGACGAGGCGGTGAAACTCTCGATCGCTGAGCGATCTTGAAGGACAATATCGGAGGCTGAAAAAAGTATTACTTTTTGACCCCGTGACTTGGTTTTGCGGCGCTCTGAGACTATCTACATCCAGCCATCATCGTTGAAAGGTCCGCAAGCGATCTTTTAACGCGGACCTGAAGTGGTCCAGAATAGGTTTTCGAAAGGATGTATCATGAAAGTCTCCGGCGATCTTCTCATCGGCGGCGCGGTTCTGCGGGGCGGCGCAGCCAGCTTTTCCGCCACCAATCCCGCCAGCGGCTCGCCTCTGGAGCCGAGCTTTGCGGGAGCGACGAAAGATCAGGTGGAGCAAGCCACGGCTATCGCCTGGGATGCTTTTCCCATTTATCGGGAGACACCGCTGGAGAAGCGCGCGCTTTTCCTGGAGGCGATTGCAGAGAACATTCTCGAACTCGGTGACGATCTGATCCTGAGGGCAATGGACGAAACCGGCCTGCCGCGCGGGCGTCTCGAAGGCGAACGAACGAGAACCGTCGGCCAGCTGCGCCTGTTTGCGAAAGAGGTACGCGAAGGTGCATTCCAAGAACTCCGGTTCGATCCGGCCGATCCCGACCGGAAGCCTGCACCCAAGCCTGATCTTCGTCTTCGCAACGTGGCTCTCGGTCCTGTGGCGGTGTTCGGCGCTTCGAATTTCCCTCTTGCTTTCTCAGTCGCAGGAGGCGATACGGCCTCCGCCCTTGCCGCCGGCTGTCCCGTTGTCGTGAAGGCTCATTCCGCTCATCCCGGAACTTCGGCGCTTGTCGGCAGCGCCGTCCAGCAGGCGGTCGCAGCAAGCGGCCTTCCGGCAGGAACTTTCGCCTTACTGTTCGACGCTGGTTTTGAGGTTGGACAGATGCTGGTCGCCGATCATCGGATACGTGCAGTGGGCTTTACGGGCTCCCGGCGCGGCGGAACCGCGCTGATGAAGATTGCCTCGGAGCGGAAGCAGCCAATTCCGGTCTACGCCGAAATGAGCAGCATCAATCCCGTTATCCTTTTCCCGAACGCCCTGCGGAACAACGCGGAAGCGATCGGGAAATCGTTTGCGTCCTCCTTGACCTTGGGAGCCGGTCAGTTCTGCACCAATCCAGGCCTCATCATCGCAATCGATGGCCCCGGCCTCGACGCGTTCATAAACGCTGCCTCCGCAGCTCTTCAGGAATCGCCGGCTCAAACGATGCTCACCGGGGGGATATGCGAGGCCTATCGGAAGGGTGTCGCCAGACTGTCGGCCTCGCCTTCCGTATCGCAGCTGGCGACGGGAAAGCAGGGAACGCCGCAACAGGCAGCGGCGGCCCTCTTTGAAACGAGCTCGGCCTCCTTCCTGTCGGAGCCCGAGCTTCAGGAGGAGATATTCGGCGCAGCAGGATTGATCGTGCGTTGCCGAGATGAAGCAGATCTGCGCCAGGTCGTGAACTCTTTGGAAGGTCAATTGACGATTGCCCTGCACGTCCACCAAGACGACTTGTCGAATGCTGCGGAAATGCTTTCCCAGTTGGAGCTCCTGGCCGGTCGTCTCCTCGTGAACGGGTTCGGCACCGGCGTCGAGGTTTCTCCGGCGATGGTGCACGGCGGGCCGTACCCGGCAACGTCCGACGGTCGGTCGACTTCAGTCGGCACGCTGGCAATCTATCGGTTTTTGCGACCGGTTTCCTACCAGGACTTTCCACCTGAGTTGCTTCCGGCGCCACTTCAGAGCAGGTAGCTCCCAGCATCCTATCTCGTGAGGGAAACGAGGGGGCGACCTTTCGAGGAGCACCCTCCCACCCCGCGCGCGACCAAAGCTGCGGACATGGGCGGTTGGCCGAAGATGCCCGTCCGGACCTCACCGCGAGTGGGACTGGTCGCCGGTTTGGACGGGGCCGACTTGCGCCAAAAGATCCTACTCCTCCGGCCGAGCCAGCACGAAATCGTGCTCTACCTGCCAGAACTTAGCCAGGAAACCGAGCTCGTTGGCGCGTACCGGATCCTCAACCTGCTGGAACTTGGCAAGCAAGCTCTCCTTCACACCGAAGACGGCGTCAGAATGGATATACGGGTCGTCCGGATCAAAGATGTGTGTCGTGAGCGTCTCGAAGCCGTGGGCCTTGATGATGTAGTGCAGGTGAGCAGGCCTGTAGGGGTGGCGACCGAGCGCGCCGAGCAGCTCGCCAACCGGTCCATCGTCCGGGATCGGGTAATACTTAGGCTTGACCGCGCGAAACCAGTAACGGCCGTCCGCGCCGGTGCGAAAGACGCCGCGGAGGTTGAAGTCTGGTTGGATCCCCTTCTGCTGCACGTCGTAGAAGCCTTCGTCGTTGGCCTGCCAGACGTCGATCACAGCGTTGGCAATCGGCCTGCCATCAGTGCCGAGGATGTGGCCGCCGATGACCATGTCCTCGCCCTTCTGATCGAGGCAGATGTTGGCGCCCATCGGCAGTTCCGGCGCGTCGGCAACGTGAAACGGGCCAAGAACAGTGCTTTCGGAAGCCCCTGAGGGCTTGCGGTTATTGATGGCGTCGACCAGCATCGACACGCCGAGCACGTCCGACAGCAGGATAAATTCCTGTCGCCATTCGTTGCATGTGTGCCCTGTGCGGGTGAGAAAAAGGATTGCCTCCATCCATTCCTCCTGCGTCGGCTCAAGCTCCTTTACCGCCTCGTGCAGCTTGCGTGTTACGACCTCCATCACACGCTTCAGGCGCTGGTCTGTGGCGGTGGCGTTCCGGCTCGTCACCACCTCAACTGAGTTCTCCTCTGTGAAGAAACCCTTTTCATGTGCGTCAATCATGGCCTCATTTCCCTAAAACGGTGGTCAGCACGCGCTGCAGTTCGGCTGACGGATCGTCGACGATCGCCTCGCTTCGCCAGGCGATATGATGGTCGGGACGCACGAGCAGGACGCCACTGTCGCGGATTTCGCGCATATTCGCCCAGTCGCCGGTAAAGTCCTGCCAGGGCTGACGCGGACCGATCAGGTGTGCGGCTATATCGATGCCCCGTTCCTTCCCCAGGGTTCGGGCGGCCTCGATCCAGCCCTGCCCGCCAATGCCGGTGAGCACCGTGAACTTGCCGTGTCCGGCAAGGTCGAGCGTCGACAGCTTTTCACCTGTCGCGGAATAAACCCAGGCATGTGGAAGCCTTGCACCCGGCCAACTCGTCTGCTGGCAGTGCAGCTCCGGGTCTCTGGCGAACGCCGGCTCCGC
Organism: Rhizobium sp. PRIMUS64; assembly: GCF_023006465.1. Taxonomy (NCBI): domain Bacteria; kingdom Pseudomonadati; phylum Pseudomonadota; class Alphaproteobacteria; order Hyphomicrobiales; family Rhizobiaceae; genus Rhizobium; species Rhizobium sp. PRIMUS64. The sequence continues at coordinate 35,735 of NZ_JALBGX010000030.1, forward strand.
CTGCCCATCCGTTACGATTGCGCCGGATCGATAGCGCTGGTTCATCTCGACGCCGTGGCAATCGAACTCATAGACCTTGTCGGCGATCGCCTTGCGGATGGCGGCGCGCTGTTCTTCAGCAGCAACCGTGTTGTTGCAGCGAGCATCCATGTTCTGCTGCATCTTAACCGGATCGATCGAATCAAGCAGGCCAAGCGCCTTGAAGATCGGCCCGAATTCTTCGATCGACTTGTTGGCGCGGGTGACGATCTGCTTGGCGACAGGCGCTCGCTCGTCCTGATAGCTATCGAGAAGTTTCTGGTCAGCGGTGCCCTTGAGGACGAAAGCCAGCTTCCACGCCAGGTTGAATGCATCCTGGATCGAGGTGTTCGAGCCGAGCCCGTTTGACGGCGGATGGCGATGGGTGGCGTCGCCCATGCAGAAGACGCGGCCGTTCGACATTGACGTGGCATACATGTTGTTGACGGTCCAGGTCGAGACCGACTTGATCGTCATCTCGAGATCCGGATCGCCGACCAGATCGCGCACGACCTTCTTCGCATGCGCTTCATCCACCGAAGGGGCCGGCTGATTGATGTCGTAACCCCAGACGATCAGCCACTCGTTCCACGGCCTTACCATGCGCACCAGACCCATGCCGATGCCGCCGACATCGGCGCCCGGCTGCAGCACCCAGTAAAGCACCGAGGGTCGATGGGCGACCAGTCGCGACAGATCGGCCTCAAACAGAATGTTCATCGAACCGGCGACGCCCATCTTGCCTTCGAATGTCAGGCCCGCATGTTCCGCAACCCTGGAATTGCCGCCATCGGCGCCAACCAGATATTTCGAGCGGACGGTGAACTCCTTGCCGGTCAGCCGGTCGAGACAGGTCGTCGTAACCCCGTCTTCATCCTGTACATGGCTTAGATATTCCGTCGACATGCGCGATTGGCTGCCGCGCGAACAGGCCGTCTTGTAGAGGAGCGGCTCCATGAAGGTCTGCGGCAGGTCATTCATAAGGGTCGGCGAGGACAGCTGGTGCTCGGCGCGCGACAGCGGATGTTTGCCCCAGCTTTTCATCCGGCCGATCTCCTCGCCGGTGAGCGAGGTGCAGAAGACGTTCTCACCCATCAGGTCCTGCTCGGCCGCGAACATATAGGCCTCATCCTCCACGTCGCGGCCGAGATCGCGCAGCACCTCCATGGTGCGCTGGTTGGTGATGTGGGCGCGCGGTGTGCTGGCGAGCCAGCGGTAGCGGTTGATCACCAGGTTCTCGACCCCGTAGGACGAGAGCAGGGCAGCGCTGGCGGAGCCTGCTGGGCCGGTGCCGATGATGAGTACGTCGGTGGTAATGTCAGCCATGAGGCCCTCCCCTATGCGTGAGATTGAGCGGCCCGCCCTTCAGGACGCGGCGAACCGGAAAAAGCTGGATGCCGGTGCGTTCTGAGAACAGTCCCCAAAGGCCGCGCGGCGCAAACAGCATGATGGCGATGCCGAGAAGACCCAGCATCAGCAGGTACCAGGAGCCGTAATCGGCCAGGAGGTTCTGCAGCAGAAAAAAGATGATGACGCCGAGGATCGGTCCCTCGATCGTGCCGATGCCGCCGATCACGACGATGAAGATGACATAGGCGGTCCAGTCGGTGACCGAGAAGGCCGCATCCGGCGAAATCCGCGCCTTCTGCACATAGATCAGCGCCCCGGCAATGCCTGTCATGAAGGCGGTGGCGAGATAGACCAGCGTCTTCATTCGCCGCGCATCGACGCCGACGGCGCGGGCCGCCTGCTCGTTGTCGCGCACGGCGGCGAGGCCAAGGCCCTGCTTGCTGCGCAGCAGCCCATAGATGAAGCCGATGGTCGCGACGACGAGGATCAGCGCCAGCCAGTAGGTCAGTGCATCGCCTGCCTGCGAGGCCTTCATGCCGAAGACATCGCGCATTACGCCGACACCCATCATGTCGCGGGCCGCATCCCGCGGCAACGAGGTGCCCGTGCCGCCGCCGAGCGCTTTCCACTGGGCCAGCAGCAACCGCACGACCTCTGCCACCACCCAGGTGCCTATGGCGAAATAGGGGCCGTAAAGCCGAAAGGTGAAGAAGGCTGTGGGAATGGCAAGGGCGACCGAGAACAGCCCGGCAATCAGGATTGCAACGACCGGATCGATGCCGAACAGGATGACGCAGCCGAACATCGTATAGGCGCCGAAGCCGACGAAGACCTGCTGGCCGACCGAAATCAGCCCGGCATAACCGGCAAGCAGGTTCCAGTTCTGCGCCAAGACCAGCATGGTGAGGATGAAGAACAAGTCCTGGATGATGCCGCGCGAGACGATGAAGGGTGCGGCGAAGGCAAGCAGCAAAAGGGCAATGATCGCCGCGGCGGACAATGTCGATGCCCTGGTGCGCGTTTCGACGGTGAAGGAGGGAATGGCCATGGTCATCGATGCACCTCAATCCACCGCGCGCGGGAAAAGGCCGCGCGGCTTGAACAGGAGAACGGCGAGGAATGCCAGATGGCCGGCAAGGATCTGCCATTCCGGATTGATCGCAGCGCCCAGCGTCTGGGCAACGCCGAGAATGATGCCGCCGGCGAGCGTGCCCCAGAGCGAGCCAAGCCCGCCGATGATCACCGCCTCGAAGGCATAGATCAGCCGCGCCGGTCCTGATGTCGGATCGAAATTTGCTCGCGTCCCGAGGTAGAGAGCCGCGATCGTCACCACGACCATGGCAAGTCCCGTCGCCATGGCGAAGATACGTTGCGGCCGGATGCCCATCAGCCCTGCTGTCACCGGATCGTCCGAGGTTGCCCGGAAGGCGCGGCCGACGGACGTGCGATAGATCAGCTGGTTGAGACAGACGATGACGGCGACCGCCGAAAAGAAGGTCATCAGCGGCATGATGCCGGCGGTGACGGGGCCCAAATTCACGGAGGCGCTTTCGAGGCTGCCGGCAAAGACGCGGCGGCTATCGGCGGAAAAACCTTCGAGCAAGCCGTTCTGGATGACGATCGACAGGCCGAAGGTGACGAGCAGCGGCGGCAGGATATCCTTGCCGAGCGTGCGGTTGAGCAGGAAATATTGCAGGCCCCAACCGATGGCGAACATCAGCGGCATCGCTATCAGGGCGGCAACAAACGGGTCGAGCCCGAGTGTCGTCACCAGCACCAGGATCAGGAAGGCGGCAAGCACGATCAGGTCGCCGTGGGCGAGGTTGACCAGCCGCATAATGCCGAAGACGAGACTGAGCCCCGCTGCAAACAGCGCATAGAGCCCGCCGAGCAGCACGCCCTGGAGAATGGTATCAAGCCAGTTCATGGTGATCCGTCCCGAAATAGGCCTTGTGGATGTCGTTGCGGCTAAGATCGGCGGCGCGGCCGAAGAGCGTCACCCGCCCTTCCATCATGCAGTAGACGCGGTCGGCCACCTTCAGCGCCTGGGCGATGTCCTGCTCGACGATGACGATCGAAGCACCGGTCTCGCGGATTCGTGGAAAGGCGGCGTAGATATCGCGGACCACGACAGGCGCCAGACCGAGGCTGATCTCGTCGCAGAGCAGCACCGCCGGATTGGACATCAGCCCGCGGCCGATCGCCACCATCTGCTGCTGCCCGCCGGAAAGTGCTGTGGCCGGATTGTCGCGCCGCTCCTTGAGGACCGGGAACAGCGAAAAGACGCTTTCGAGCGTCCACGGCCCATCGACCTTGCGGCCATAATTGCCGATCAGCAGGTTCTCCTCGACACTCAGCGATGGAAAGAGCTTTCGCCCTTCCGGCACCATGGCAATGCCGCGCGCCAGAATGTCAGGCGCCGGCAGCGCGCCGATCGGCTCGTCGCGGTAAAGGATCGACGAAGCCGCATTGGCGAGCACGCCCGAGATCGAGCGCATCAGCGTCGTCTTGCCGGCGCCGTTGGCGCCGATGATGGCGATGGTTTCGCCGGCGCCGACCGTAATATCGACACCGAACAGCGCCTGGATATCACCGTAGGAGGCAGTCAAGCCTCTGGTTTCGAGCAGCGCCATCAGACCTCGATCCCCAGATAGATTTCGCGCACATCGCGCGAGGCCATGATGTCCTGCGGCTTGCCGATGCCGATGACCCTGCCGAAGTGCAGCACCAGCAGCCGCTCGACGACGGAATTCAGCGCGTGCAGCACATGCTCGATCCAGATGACCGCAACGCCGCGCGCATGAATGGCGCGGATCGTGGCAACCAACGACCGGCATTCGCCCTCGGTCAGTCCGCCGGCGATTTCATCGAGCAGCAGCAGCTTCGGTTCCGTCGCCAGCGCGCGCGCCAGTTCCAGCCGCTTGCGCTGTAGCAGCGACAGGCCTCCGGCCAGCACATTCGCCTTGTCGATCAGCCCTGTATCCACCAGGATTTCGGCGCAGCGGTTCGACACCTCGGCCTCGCGCCGCCGCGAGCCGAAAGCGCCGGCGACCAGGAGGTTTTCAAAGACCGTCAGCTTCTCGAACGGCTGCGGGATCTGGAAGGTGCGGCCCATTCCCGACAGGCAGCGCGCCATCGGCGGCGTGCGCGTCACATCGCTGCCGAGAAAGCGGATGCTGCCGCTATCGGCGGCGATATTGCCGGTGATCAGATTGAAGAGCGTCGACTTGCCGGCGCCGTTCGGCCCGATAATCCCCAGCGCCTCGCCTTCGCCGACGGCAAAGGAAATCTGCTCGGCCACGGTCAACGCTCCGAATTTCTTCGAGACACCATCGAGTTCGAGAATTGCCAAACCCATTCCTCCCAGAACAGGCGGGGCCTCTAGCGGGCCCCGCGCCCAAAATCAGGCGATAGCTTCCATCTTGCCGCCGACCGGAATGTTCGGCGCCGTTTTATTGTCGGTGATGACGAGATCGTAGCCGCCGCCGTCTTTGAGCCGCCACTGGCCGCCGACGAGCGGCGTCTTGGCAATGTTCTTGGCGGCAAACGGCGGCAGGCCCTTGCCGTCCCAGGCGATTGGCCCGACCAGCGTATCGAGCTTGGTCGCCGCAATCGCCTGCGCGACGGCATCCCCATCCTTGGGGTCTCCGGCCCGCTTCATCGCATCCACCGCCAGTTCGAACAGCGCATGGGCAAAACCGATCGGCTGTGTCCAGGGCCTGTTAGTCGCCTTGGTGAAGGCGGCTGCCACCTGTGTCGCACTTTCCCCCGTCAAGGACGACTTGAACGGATGGCTCGGCGTCCACCAGACTTCCGACGACAGATTATGCCCGGCATTGCCAAGCGCCTCCACGGTCTGCGGGAAGAGTAGCGCCTTGCCGATCGAGGCGATTTTCGGGGCGAAACCCTGTTGCTTGGCCTGGTTCCAGAAGGTGGTGAAGTCAGGCGGGATCACCACGCCGGTGATGATCTCGCACTGGCCCGATTTGAAGGCGTTGATCTGCGCCGAAAAATCGTCGGTCATATTCTGGTAGCGGCCGGGGTCGATCAGGCCATAGCCCATCTTTTCCAGCACCGGCGGGAAGCCGACGACCTTATCGCCCCAGGCATTGCCATCGCCATCATTGGGGAACAAGCCTCCGACCTTCTTATTGGTCTCGATCTGCGCCCACATATTGGTGAAGACGGAGATGACGTCCTCGAGACCCCAGAAGAAGTGATAGGCATAGTTGAATGGTTTCCACGAGGTGGGGTCGCCGGGATTGCCCTGCTGGCCGATGAACCAGGGTTGCCAGGGCGCTACCGTCGAAATACAGGGCATTTCCTCGGCCTCGCAGGTGGTCGCCACCGGATTGGTGGTCTCCGGCGTCGAGGCGACGAGGATCAGGTTCACCTCATCGGTGACGATCAGTTCCTTGGCGACCTCCGCCGCCCGGTTCGGATTGGACTGGCTGTCCTTGACGACGACCTCATAGTTGAGACCCATCGACTTGGTGGTCGTCAGAAAGCTGTCGATGACGAATTTGTCGGCCTCGCCGAAGGCGGCAAGCGGCCCCGTCTGCGGGCTGACATAACCGAGCTTGATCGTAGCATCCTGTGCGATTGCGGGGGCGGCAAGCCCGGATGTCGCCACCAGTGCCCCGGTGGCGGCCGTCGTCTTCAGAAAATCGCGTCTCGTAAACATGTTTCCTCCTCCCATTTTTCTCTCCTCCCAGAGAGCGTGATGTCTGTCGTCAACTCATGCCGGCCGTTTGCCCTGCCAGGCATCCTGTAGCAGGGCACGAATGGATTGCCGGTCGATCGGCCTCGGATTCCAGTAGGGATTTTCGGTGGCGATCTCGGCTGCGCGATCGAGATCGGTTTCGCTGAGGCCAAGATCCTTCAGCGCCTGCGGTGAACCGATCTGACTGGCGAAATCCCAAAGCCCGCCGCCGACCGAACCGCCAAAGATATCGGCGACAGGCGCCAGAAGTTCCGGCACGGCAGCGGCATTGTAGGCGGCGGTGTGGGGCAGCATGATCGCATGCGTGTCGGCGTGCGGCGTATCGAAAGTGCCGCCCAGCGTGTGGCAGATCTTGTGGTGCAGGGCCATACCGACCGTGCCGAGCACGGTGCCGCAGAGCCAGGCGCCGTAGAGCGCATCGGCGCGGACATCGGCATCCCGCGGCACAGCGACGATGTCGGGCAGACTGGTCTTGAAGGCCCGCAGCCCCTCCGCCGCCATCAGTGTCGATATCGGGTTGCGATCCTGCGCGTAGAGCGCCTCGACCGCATGGGCCATGGCATTCAGGCCCGAGCTGGCGCTCATGCCAACCGGCAGGCCGAGCGTCAGGGCGGGGTCGTAGATCACAACCTCAGGCAGGATGCTCGCATGGCGCACGGTGGTCTTGCGCCCGCCCTCCGTCTGGCCGAGGATAGGCGTGACTTCCGATCCGGCATAGGTCGTCGGAATGACGATCTGATGCAGATCCGTGCGATAGGCGATTGCCTTGCCAAGCCCGGTGGTCGATCCGCCGCCGAGCGAAACGACGCAATCGGCCTGCGTTCGGAGAACCACTTCCATCGCCTCTTCGGTGACATCGACTGGCGTGTGCATGACGGCGCCGGCAAAGACGCCGACGGCGAGAGAGCCCAGCCGCGCGGCCAACGCTTCAGCGTCGGCCCTCTGTTGCGGCGTCGAGAGGACGAACGCCTTGGCGCATCCGAGCTTTTCCACCCATTCGCCGGCGGCAGCGCTCTTGCCTTCGCCGAAGACGATATGGGCGGGGCTGCCGCTATAGATGAAATCGCGGCTCATGTGTCGCCTCTCTGTCTGGCGCGGACCATGATGAAAATCAGTTTCAACAACCATTCCTCGCCCTGCTGCTCGAAGGTTCGCACCAGCTCCGGCTTGACGGCGAAGATCGCGTCTTCGGCCAGATGCGGATCGCTGCCGTCATAGATATGCGTGGTGATCGTCTCGAAGCCCGGCGCCTTGATGATGAAATGAAGATGCGCCGGGCGGCGCAGTGGATAGCCCGCCTCCCGCAGAAGCTTTCCCACCGGACCATCGTCGGGCACGCCATAGCCACATGGCTTGATGGTCCGATAGTGGAAACGTCCGTCCGCATCCGTGCGGAAGCTGCCGCGCAGATTGAATTCCGGCTGCTGGTCCGGCTGCTGGTTTTCGTAGAGCCCTTGAGCATTGGCCTGCCAGGTGATGATTTCGGCATTTGCGATAGGCTCGCCATCGAGATCCTGCACGCGGCCGGAAACCTCCAGTGTCTCGCCGATTCCATCGAGCGAAATATTGCCGCCGAGCGGCAGTTGCGGAACGTCGGCGCGGAAGAAAGGTCCGCGCACGGTGTTGGGGGTGGCCGTCTTCGGACGGCGCGAATTGATCTCCTCGACCAGTGCCGAAGCGCCGAGCAGATCCGACAGCAGCACCCACTCCTGGCGCCGCTCGTCGCTGGCGTGGCCGACATCGGTCAAGAATTCGATGACCTGGCGCCATTCCGCCTGGGTGGGTCGCACTTCGCGGATCAAGGTATGAAGATGCGTCACCGCCGCCGCGAGAACCTGCGGCAGGCTGTGCTCCTTTGATGGCGGAAGTCGTTGCGCGAACATGTCATGCGAGTTGGCCTCGCTGAAATTCAGCGCCATCGGACCCGGCGTCATGCGTCTCCTCCAAAGCAATGGCTGGTAGAGATAAATTAGCGCGAGATCACTTTGCCCATGATGATTTTATTCCAGTTTAATATATCATATCGTTATGAAGATAGATGAACGCCACCTTGTCCAGCTTGCCGCAGTCGTTAAAACCGGCGGGGTCACCGAGGGAGCAGCCCTGCTCGGCCTATCGCAGCCGGCCGTCTCGCGCACGCTCTCGATGCTCGAAGCCCGCATCGGCGAACCGCTGTTCGTCAAGGGGCGACGGCCGCTGCAGCCAACACCATTGGGACGAGCGCTGGCCGATCACGGTCAGACCATGTTGTCGGCATCACGCAAGGCCTCCGATGTCGTCGAAAGCTTTCGGGTCGGCAGGAGCGGCGTGGTGCGTGTCGGCGGCACGCCTTTTTTCATGGACGCATTGATCGCCGGGATGGTCGCCGAGTTCCAAAACCTGCATCCAGACGTGCGCATCGACCAGACCTATGGTTATTTCCCAGACCTCCGGGCCGCGCTCAATGCCGACCAGATCGACCTTGCCATCTGTCCAATCGATATTCTCGACGAGGGCTCCGGCCTTGAATTCCAGCAAATCCTGCCCGGCCGCAACGTCATCGCCTGCCGGGTCACCCATCCATTGCTGTTGAAGCGGCGGCCTCAACCGGCACACCTGCTCGATTTTCCCTGGGTGGCACCACCGCCAGGCAGCCCGCTGCTCACCGATCTGCGCAGCATGCTCCTGTCTTTCGGCGCAACCGAAGTCAAGATTCGCTATTCGGGCGGCTCCCTCATGAGCGTCGTCCACTACATGAAGGCGGCTGATGCACTGACCATCATGCCGCACAGCGTCGTCTTCGCATTGCGTAACGAAAAATCCATCACAGCCCTGCCCGTCCCCATCCCCCATCCGGAACGCGCGCTCGGTCTGTTGAAGCGTTCGGACGCACCTCGCACGCCCGCCGTAGATCACTTCGCCCGCCACATCCGCACGGGCTTCGATAACCTCAAGCACCTGATCAAGCGGCATGAGCAGTCAGTGGTCTGGGGCTCATAAACACGATGCAAGAATTTGGTGTAGGTTGGCGCCACTACACATTCGACTTGACATCGACGACCCAGATACAGCCGGGTTGTCCTTCCTCATGGCCATATTCCTCATCAAGGAAACCGTCATCGGTAAAGACGGCAGCCACCCGCTCTTTTAGCAACGCCTCGACGCTCCGATCGGCGCTCGAAATCGGGCCAGCAACAGGCGCGGTTCTTTTTGCTCGTTACTGCGGCAGAACAAAAAAGCGAATCCGGAAGAAGGGGACGCGGGAGCATGTATACTCTAGGAAAAATGTAGACATACTTTATTTTAGCGTCGTCTATTCCGGAGGGTATGATGAAGATCACAAGACGCGCTTTCACTGCGGTGGTGGCAGGTGCCATCGCAACACCTTTGATGCAGGTTCGACTGGCTGGTGCGACTGACAAGGTGGTGCGCATCGGCTACCAGAAATATGGAACTCTGGTGCTTCTCAAGGGCAAAGGGTTGCTGGAGAAGAAACTCAAATCCATCGACTACACCGTTGAATGGACCGAATTTCCGGGCGGTCCCCAGCTCCTCGAAGCCCTGAACGCTGGTGCGGTCGATTTCGGATCGACCGGGGAAACGCCGCCGATCTTCGCCCAGGCGGCGAACGCTCCGCTTGTCTATATCGCACACGAGCCGCCTGCCCCGCGCGGTGAAGCCATACTTGTCCCGAAGGATAGTCCCATCAAGTCCGTTGCCGACCTGAAGGGCAAGAAGATCGCCTTTAACAAAGGCTCGAACGTGCACTACCTGCTCGTTAAGGCGCTCGAAGAAGCCGGTTTGACCTACGAGGACGTGGAGCCATCCTTTCTCGCCCCAGCCGATGGCCGCGCGGCTTTCGAAAAGAGCGCGGTGGATGCATGGGTCATCTGGGATCCCTTCCAGGCAGCTGCGGAAGTGGCGATCGAAGCGCGAGAGCTCAGAAACGGCGAGGGCATCGTTCCCAACCACCAGTTCTATCTCGGCACGACTTCGCTGGTTGACGGCCATGCCCAGGCGATCGATGTCTTGATCGACGCCATTTCCGAGATCGACGAATGGACCAAGTCCGACACCGCGGCTGCGGCTGCGGAGCTATCACCGTCGGTCGGCATCCCCGAACCTGTCCTCGTCAAGGCGCTCGAACGTCAGTCCTACGGGATCAAGAGTCTGGATGACACGGTCGTCGCGCAGCAGCAGAGCATCGCCGACACCTTTTTCAAACTGAAGCTCATTCCCAAAGAGGTGACGATTGCGGACGTCGTCCGCAAGGGCAAGGCGTGATGCCCATCTTCAGGATCTGAGCACTGGCTCGAGCGAGAAAGTCTGGCCGCCTTCTCGCATGACACTCAGCCGGGACACCGGGCTCCGTGTGAAGCTGAGACGCGGTGCATTGGGAGGGGCCGCAAATCAGAACGCAACCCTCTCAGTCGTGAGTTTTGGCGCCGGCGATCCGGCGCGGTTCGATCGTCCGGTTTGCGTGGAAAACCTAATTGGCGGCAGGCGTCTTCGCGATCAAATCTCTCAGAAAGTCATTGCACCAGCGAGAGACGTCGTGTTCTAGCAGATGATCCATCATTCCCCGCCAGCGTTCGCGGCGTTCCTCGATTGACATCGTGAGTGCCTTGGCAAGGGCATTGGCGGTGCCTTCGACATCATAGGGATTAACCAGCAGTGCACCTTTCAATTCGCGGGCCGCGCCGGCAAAGCGGGAAAGAACGAGGACGCCCGGGCGATCGGGGTCTTGCGCCGCGACATATTCCTTCGCGACCAGGTTCATCCCATCGCGCAACGGCGTTACGAATCCGATTGTCGCAAGACGGTAGAGGCCAGCGAGCACATTTCTGCTGCTGGACCGATTTATGTAGCGGATCGGCACCCAATCCACGGTTCCGATCGCGCCATTTACCCGGCCCGCCTGTTCAGCCACCATTCGCTGCATCTGTTCATATTCAGGCACTTCGGATCGCGATTTGGGCGTGATCTGCAAGTATGTCACCTTGTTTTGATAGGCTGGATTGCTGGTGATGAAACGTTCGAAAGCGTCCAGACGCTGGGTAATGCCCTTCGAATAGTCGAGCCTGTCGACGCCGATGATCAAGTCGCGTCCCTCGACGCTCTGCCGGGCCTTGCGGACCATGTTATTTGCCGAAGCTTTGCCTGCGAGTTCAGCGAAAGCCGCGGTCTCGATCCCAATTGGGTAGGCAGCTGCCTTGAACGTCCGTCCGTGTGAATCAAATAAGCCGTCGCCGAGGTCGTCCCCGATGCCCTCCCGCGTGAGATAACCGGCGAAATTCTGAAGATCATGGTCGGTCTGGAAGCCGAGAAGGTCGTAGTGCGACAATCCACGCATGATTTCCTCATGCACCGGCATCGTGACGAGCACGTCGGCTGATGGCCAGGGGATGTGCAGGAAGAAACCGATTCGGTTTTTCAGCCCTATCCGGCGCAGTTCCGCCGCCAGCGGAATGAGATGATAATCATGCACCCAGATGACGTCGTCCGGCTCGATCAGCGGCGCCAGCCTCTGTGCGAAGAAGCGGTTGACGCGGAAATAGCCGGCCATTTCCTTGCGGCCATACTCCGCAAGATCGAGCCGATAGTGGCAAACCGGCCAGAGAACGCGGTTGGCAAAGCCGTGATAATATTCCTCGACGTCGGTATCGGTCAGGTCGGTCACGGCATAGGTGATGTTACCCTGCTGCCGCCGCGAGAGCCTCTCCGGTTCTCGGCTCCCGCTCGACTTGCCCGACCACCCCATCCAGATACCCCCTCGTTCCTGGAGAGCGGCCTGCAAGGCGACGGCAAGACCGCCTGCCGGTGCCACGCCGTCTTTATCGGGAATCGGCACTCGATTGGAAACGACAACAAGCCGTGCCATTGCAAAGTCCTTTCATGGAGTGTTCTAGCCGCGAATGGCCAATGATCCGATCAGTCCGCGAAGCTGCCGACATGGCAGGAGACCGAGACGCGCAGACGCGAGTCGACGAATTGCTAGACTTACCTCTTTTGACTTCGCCAACCAATACTTGGTCGGTAACATCGTCGGTGATGACCAGTCCAGACGCCTTCTGCCACATGACGATCAGGCTAGCGGCGATTCCATCGCTTTGGGTCATCAATGTTCGGTGACGTTTTCAGGTTTGGCTTTTCAGTTTCGCGATCTTGGCCCAACTCGGACCTGACATTCTGTCACGGCTGGCGCCTCACCAGCCCCGCGGGACAGTAAGAAGACTTAGGCCGGCTGCTGCTGAAATTTTCGACCAACTGGTCGAATGACGCGACGACTCGGTCAGACGCGCCAACCGGTGGATATGGTTCAACCCGGCTGAACGGACGCGTCCGGCCGGGTTGAGTCTGGAGCTTTACTTACCCATCATCTGCTTCGCGTTTTCGGACGTAATGGCGGTGGTATCGACCGTTACTGTCGCCGGCACCGACGATGCGCAGTCCAGCAATATCGACTTAGCCATGTCGACCGCCTCTTTGCCTCCTGTCGGATAAGTGAAGGTCGCTGACCAGTCGCCCTTTGCGACTGCCTCGATCCCGCCTGCTGGACCCGGCAAGCCGTCGGTGCCGATGATCTTCACGCTCTTACCGGCACCTTTCGCAGCAAGTAGCGCACCCGCCGCCATCATGTCGTTGCTGGCATAGACCATCTTGATATCGGGATGAGCCTGCAGCATTGCCGCGAAGGCGGTCTGCGCTTTATCCGGCAACCAGTCAGCCGCTTGTTCCGCCACGATCTGGATCTTGGGGTTTGCCTTCACGCCATCTTTGAAGCCGTTGAGCCGTTCGACGGCTGGTGTCGAGCTCGGCAGCCCCTGCAGCACGGCCGCCTCGCCGCCATCCGGCAGAAGCGTCTTGCTCGTATATTCGCCGGCGGCCAACGCGATTTTGTAGTTATCTCCTCCGATGAAAGCTGTGTAGTCCTTGCCAGCCTCACCGTTTGTCTTGCGGTCAAGTTCGATGACCGGGATACCCGCGTCCATTGCCCGCTTGACGGCGGGCGTAAGCGGAGCCGCCTCGAAAGGCGAGATCAACAGAAGGTCAACCTTTTGGGTGATGAAATTGTCGACCTGCGATGTCTGGGTGTTGACGTTGCCCGCGCCGTCAGCGATCTGCAGCGTGAACTGCGGGACTGCCTTGGCGGCTGCCTCTAGTTCATCGTTGACGTGCTGGCGATAGGGCTCCGCATTGTTGGCCTGCGAGAAGCCGATGACGAAGTCGCCATCCTTGGCACAAGCCTTCACCAGCGGATCGGCAGCGTGAGCCACGCCGGCAATAGCAAGGCATGACCCGGCCAGGAGCGCCATGCGTCCGGCATGCGACAGTCGAAGTGCATTCTGTGTCATTACTTTCTCCTCCACATTGATCCCGGATCCACCCTCCGGGTGATGCCGCCACACTACCTGCCCAATCCTTCGCGGCGACGAACGAGGGATTGAAGGACTGCCGCCAGAACGATAATTGCCGCTGTGGCAAGCAACTGCATCGCTGGCGTGATGTTGTTCAGCTGCAATATATTGGCCAAAGCGCCGAGCATGATCGTACCGGCGATTGTTCCGACCATTGAACCTGACCCGCCAAACAGGCTGGTTCCTCCGATGACGACAGCCGCGATGGCCGTCAATTCATATCCGGTCCCATCATTGGCACTCCCAAAATTGAATTGCCCGGCATGGACGATGCCAGCAAGCGCGGATGCAAAGCCGGTAATGGCGTAAACGGCGATCTTGATTGCTGAGACCGGAACACCTGAGATGCGGGCGGCGCGCTCATTTCCGCCGACGGCATAGACGTAACGGCCGAATCTGGTCGTGTTCAGCACCAGCGTGGCGATGCAGGCAAAGATCAAGAAGACGATCGTAGCCACGGGAACGACGTTGCCGAATAGCCGACCGCCCAGAATGGCAAAGATGGGCGGAGCGAGCCCAGGACCATCACCATAAGAGATATTGATGTATTGATTGTCCGACACAACGAGTGCAAGCCCGCGGGCTGCCTGTAGACCGGCGAGAGTCACGATAAACGCTTCAAGTCGAAACTTGCTTGAGATCGCTCCCTGGACCAACCCGAAGCAAATGCCCATCAGCAGCACTGCCAGCACCGTCGTGATCAGCCCAAAACCGCCTGAGACCATCAATGTTGCTGTTACCACGCTCGCAAGACCAAGTGTCGCCCCAACCGAGAGATCAATTCCGGCCGTGATGATCACGAACGTCATTCCGATCGCGATGATGCCAGTCTCAGACACCGCACGGACGATGTTGGCGATGTTGTCGGGTTGAATGAACAGGATGACACCGTGCCGACGCGGTGAGAAAATGATGCCCCCGGCGAAAACGAGTATAAGGCCGATCAAGCTTTGGAAGCGGACCAACACCGCAAGCGGATCCATCCGCTTGGCGGGCTGAATGGCTGGATTGGATGTAATTTGCTGTTCGGACATCAGGCCTCCCTCCCGTTGGCGGCCGCCAGGACTTCGTGTTCGTCGACGCCGCCAGAAAACTCAGCAACGCTGCTGCCGTTGCGCAAAACCACTATTCGATCGCACAGGCCGATCAGCTCGGGCATCTCGCTCGAAGCGACAAGAATGCCCAATCCCTCTGAAGCAAGTTTGCGCAGGCGGGCGTAGATTTCCCCCTTTGCGCCGACGTCGACGCCACGCGTCGGCTCGTCGAGAAGCAACAAGCGCGGATTTCCCAGCACTTCCTTTGCGAGGACGACCTTCTGTTGATTCCCCCCCGAAAGTGCCCCGACCGCGATCCCGGGATTCTTGGGACGGATGTCGAACTGGCCGAAAGAACTTTTGATCGCGTCCTCTTGGCGTCGCGCAGACATAAAGCCTCTTGGTGATATCCAGCGGATGATCGACATCACCAGATTGAGACCTACAGACATACGCAACATGAGACCGGCTCCACGCCGGTCATCGGTTACGAATGCCAGTCCTGCCCTGCGAGCAGCCGCGATCGATTTAAGCCTGGTCGGTCTGCCACCAATCGTAATGTCCCCATGCCATTGGCCCGGCACGCCTGTTCCGTAGAGTGCGCTCAAGAGCTCGGTTCGACCCGCCCCCATAACGCCAGCGAGCCCGACGATTTCGCCGCTACGAACATCGAGATCGACTTTGATTGGCGCTTGCCACCCGGGAGACGCGCGATGTGGGCGGAAGGAAGCCTGCCGCATCCGCAGGAGCACGTCACCAACACTATGGGCGCGGCGCGGATAAAGCTCGTTCAAAGGACGTCCGACGAGAAGCTGCACTAGTTCGGCCTGCGGAGCATCTGGTTTGGTGACGCCAGCCACCTTGCCGTCGCGCATGACCGTTACGCGGTGAGCGATCTGCGGGACTTCCTCAAGACGATGCGAGATATAGACGATGCCAACGCCCGAGGATGCCAGGCCACGCATGATGTCGAACAATCGATCTACTTCGCCAACGGTCAAGGCAGCCGTCGGCTCATCCATAATGAGGGCTTTCGATGCGTAGGAAAGCGCCTTGACGATGGCGACGACCTGTCGCTGGCCGATCGAAAGCTCACTGACGAACTGGGTGGGATCGATCGATCGGTCGATCGCTTCCAGTCTTTTGCGCGCCTCTTGCAGCATCGCCTTGCCATCGAGCGTGCCATGCCGATGGACAAGCTCGCGCCCGAGAAAGAGATTGGCAGCCACGGTCAGGCTCGGAACGAGGTCCAGCTCCTGGAAGATCGTTGCGATTCCCGCTGCTTGTGCATCACGCGGGCTGTGAAATCGCGCGGGTTTGCCGTCGATGAAAATCTCTCCCTCGTCCGGCGTATTCACACCGGACAACAGGTTCATCAACGTCGACTTTCCGGCACCATTTTCACCAAGCAGCGCATGGATTTCGCCAACCTTTAGTTCGAAATCCACGCCGCGAAGCGCCTGAACGCCGCCGAAGCGCTTGACCACACCTCTCGCTGAAAGAACAACGTGGCTCATGCTGCCTCTCCACACGATTCACGTACCCGCAAAACTGGCGACAGTCGAATGGTCTCGCGGGGGCGGAGCTTGTTGCCTATCCGCTCGATCAGCAAGTCCGCCGCCTTCCTGCCAATCTCATCGCAAGGCTGGGCCATCAGCGTCAGGCGCGGTTCGAAATAATCTGCCCATTCAAAATCATCGATTCCAAGCACAGAAATGTCCGCGGGAACACGCAGCTTCCGCTCCCGGATAGCCCTCATAGCCCCGATCATCGCCAGATTGTTCGAAGCAAGAATCGCTGTCGGCGGCTCCTTCAGCTCCAGCAAACGGTGCGTCGAAGCAGTGGCGTCGGCGGTGCTGCGATTGCCGTCGCTGATTAAATTGTCCTCTACCTCTATTCCCTTCTCGATCATCGCTGCGCGGAAGGCCTTTGCGCGCTCCACGGTCGTCGCAAAGCCGGGTTGACCGAGAATGATCCCAACCCGTCGATGATGCAGCGTCACGAGATGATCGACGAGCGTTCGTATTGCGGCGACGTTATCCGTCCCGACCTGGTCGAAACGGTTGTCCGACAGCCTGTCAACAAGCACACAGGGAAGGTCGGACCGGATGAGATAGTCCAGCGCTTTTTTGGGATCGCCCGAAGGCGCAAGTATAATCCCGTCGACTCGGCGCTGATGCAGATGCTGGACCAGTTCCAGCTCCCGGACCGGGTCATCTTGCGTGTCACAGAGGAACACGATCAAGCCCCGTTTGGAACACTCGGTTTCAATCGCACAGATGATGTCACTGAAGTAAGGGTTCGAAATTGCGGAAATCGCGAGGCCGACGGTACCTGTCGATGACAGTTTGAGCGAGCGAGCGACTGTATTGGGGATGTATCCGATCGCCTCCACGGACTCGAGGACGAGCTTGACCTTCTCGGGTGAGACGTAGCGCGTCTTATTGAGAACGTGCGAAACCGTGGAGACTGAGACCCCGGCCGCCTTTGCCACCTCGGAAATAGTCGTCATGAGCGCACTCCAGCTCTCGCCAGCAGCGCAACAAACAGGTTTTTCAAACTATCCTCCCAAGCGAAATTCCAACCTCCAGAGGCTCTCCCAGGATCCGCTATCTGATAACGCTAGCGCCATCGAAACGTTTGCGCAATCGTTTTTTTCTGCTAATCGTTCATCGCTCTTGTCGCTGCTATTCTCTTGGGAGGGAGACCGTCATGCTGAAGGGTGTGCCGCCGTTCATTACGGCCGACGTGTTGTGGGTCATGGCCTCCATGGGTCACGGCGACGAACTGGCAATCGTGGATCGAAACTTCTCCGGTTTTCGTGTAGCGACCCAAACCACGAGCGGAAAGCTTCTCATTTTAGAGGGTGTCGATGCACCGACTGCAGTCCGCGGGATCCTTCAGATGATGCCCTTGGACACGTTTAGTGAGACGCCTCTGATGCACATGGAGGCCGTCGACGCGCCAGGCGAGCTGCTGGAAGTACACAAAGACGTCCTCGCCGTTTGCAGTGAAGCAGAGGGGCGTTCGATAGCGAGCCAACCGGTCGAGAGGTTTGCGTACTATCCCATCGCGATGCGATCGTTTGCAGTCATCCAGACGGCGGAATCACGCGCCTATGGGAACTTCATCCTTAAGAAGGGCGTGGTCTGAGGGTTCTCTCCGACTAACAAATCTGCGACTTGCCACCCTTGCTGCATTGCGGCCTCTTCATGTGCGGGCACCCTCGCTTCGGCTGTGAAGGAAAGAAGAAGAACGAGGTCAGCCCCGCAAATACCGGATAGTTGTTTTCGGTCGGTAGCCGCGAGCACGTTTTTGTTTCACCAGGTCGAGGAACAGTCGAACTGCCTCCTCCTCCCGTTCGAAGACATGGTGCTTTTCCTGCCCACGCCTGCCGATCCGTCCCCATCGCCGCGTCAGGCAGGGCTCTCCAAACAGCGTCTGCCCAATCTCTATGGCGTAGTAGCGCGCCATGTTCTTCGCCGGATCCGCTCGTTCGATATAGAGGTGGTAGGGCTGCACAGTCATGTTGGCATCATCGTCAAACGGGACGGCGACGTCCAACGACACATTTGAATCAATCACATGCGACTGATTCATTTCCGTGAAGGATGGTACTTGGGCGAGTGGCCGTAGGATATCTGCAAACATCCCGAACGTGAGGTGGCGCAAGGCCCCCTCCCCGGCTTAACGAGGACACACAGTATCGACGTAGAAGCGCGAGCTTTCGATCATGACGGATGTGCGTCGAGCCGCCTGGCGAAAGCATGGTCAGGCCAATGGCGGGCAGCAGCCGTGCGCAACCGATCACCACGTCAATATCCCCTATCCGCTAAGGCAAGAATATAGGTCGGTTCGATTTCGTCGAATTGATCGCGCTCCCGACCATTGGATCTGGAGACGTTCCAGGCGAGCCGGTCCGCGACGACGCGCGCCCGGAGGTGGTAGATTTGACCGAGAAGCGCTGCGTCCTTGCTCGACGTCGGCGCCTGGATTGCTATCAGCTTCATGATCCCGCTCCGCAATTGTGCTGGTGCGCGGATCGTGATTTGCGCAAAGAAGCGGTTTGATTCCAGTCACAAATCTGCGAGTCGCTCGTCGCTGCCGCGGGAGGTGTGCCTTGTCCATACCAGGGCGGCCCGTGCACATAGTACCGCCACCCGCAAAAGTGCGGGTATGAAAACAACCGCTCAGCGACGCTCCACGCCTTCAAGTCGTTGAAAAATATGGTGGAGCGCCGGATGACGGTGTTGGCAGCAAGTTGTTTATTAAATTTTCGTTAACCAAAGAAGGTTTGACGACTCACTCGATACCTGCAACCTTTGCGACGGAAAATGCGCGATCATCGGTGAAAAACCGTCGCGAGGTGAAAATGGATCAGATGACGACACGCAAGCAAACGAGCGAATCCTCCGCTGCGAAGATTACACGCCAAGCGCAGATGTTGTCAGCGCAGTTGCAGTCGCTTCGGACACATATGTATCCGCCTGAAGCGATGAAATCGTTGCGCACGTTCACATCACGCGACGTTGCCAGCATGCTCGGGATCGCAGAATCGACCCTCCGCCAAATGTCGTTGGACGGCGAAGGCGCAATGCCGGAGCGACTGGAGAATGGCCGCAGGAGCTACACGCTCGCCCAGGTCAATGAACTCCGACGATACCTGGCAACCAAACGTCCTGTGGAAGCGTTGGATTTCTTGCCGCGCCGGCGCCCCGGCGAAAAGCTGCAGGTCATCGCGGTTGCAAACTTCAAGGGCGGATCCGCCAAAACGACGACGACCGTCCATCTTACCCATTATCTCGCGCTGGCCGGTTTGCGAGTGCTGGCAATCGATCTCGACCCGCAGGCATCCTTGTCGGCCATGTTCGGCTATCAGCCCGAGTTCGATGTCAGCGAGAACGAGACCATTTATGCGGCCATTCGCTATGACGAAGACAACCGACGGCCGATGCGCGACATCATCCGCAATACCTATTTTGACGGCATCGATCTGATACCGGGCAACCTGGAACTCATGGAATACGAGCATGAGACGCCCCAGGCGATTGCAAGCGGCGGCGGCCGCGGCGACGGGATCTTTTTCCGGCGGCTCGGCGCCGTCATAAACAGCGTCGCGGACGACTATGATGTCGTCGTGATCGATGCGCCGCCGCAGCTGGGTTATCTTACGCTGGGCGCTCTCTGTGCCGCCACCTCGCTGCTGATCACCGTTCATCCGGCGATGATCGACGTTGCCAGCATGAACCAGTTCCTGGCAATGTTGAGCGATGTCATGCACGTGATCGAGGAACGTGGCGGTATTCTTGAACACGATTTCATTCGATATGTCATCACTAGGCATAATCCGAACGATGTTCCTCAGGTGAATGTCGTCGCACTCCTGCGCTCACTGTTTGGCGAGGACGTGCTGGCGCCAGCCGTGGTGGACACGACGGCAATTGCCAGCGCCGGCTTGGAGAAGAAGAGCCTTTACGAAATGGCACGCGGTTCTGTCGGTCGTGACACCCTCACACGCGCCTTGGACTCCGTCGATGCTGTCAATCTCGAGATCTTCAACCACATCCAATCGGTATGGGGACGGTCATGACCAATGCCAAAGAACGCTCCAATCGGATGAAAACCCTTTTTGGGAATGTCGATTCCGCTGAGCTTGCGAAACAGATCTCGGCAGGTCCCGCGGTCAAAGTTGGATCTGGGGCCGTCAAGTCGATGGACCGGGCCTTTGTCGCCGTGGAAGAGGAGAACGACCGCCTTCGTGAACAACTGAGCGGTTCTGAAGCAATTGTCGAAATTGACTCCGCCCATGTCGTTCCCTCCTTTGTCAGGGATCGCCTCGACATCGAGGGAGATCCGTTATTTCAGGGTTTCGTTGAGGGCATCCGCGAAAGCGGCCAGAGACTTCCCATCCTCGTTCGCCCCTCCCCTGACAAGCAAGGCTACTTTCAGGTCGCTTATGGCCATAGGCGTTTGCGGGCCTGTCAGATTCTTGAACGGCCGGTAAAAGCGATCATCCGTGAGCTCACCGACGACGAGTTGGTGGTCGCTCAAGGGATCGAGAATACCGAACGCGCCAATCTCTCGTTCATCGAGCAGGCGCTGTTCGCTGCAACCCTCAAGTCGCGCGGCTTCCGCCGGGAGACGATTGCTGCCGCCCTCGGCAGGGCAGACGGCAAGCTGACCTATATTTCGATGCTGATTGGGATCGCAGAACAGTTCCCGGCCGAACTGATCGCCAGGATCGGTTCGGCGCCTTCAATTGGCCGGCCGAAGTGGGAAAAGCTCGCCGCCCATTTCAAGGACGGTAGGGCTCCGGCCGCAGCCCAGGTTATCATTGACCAGGTGACGTCGACGAGGACATGGGTTGCGTCCCCAAGCGATCAGCGCTTCGCCGCGCTCATGAACGCCCTGGAACACAAGGCAGCCAGCGGAGATCGCGGCGAAGAGATCGAGATCGGTGGCGGCGCGGTGATTACCGCGAAATCCTCGCGTTCCTCAACGCTCATTACAATTCCGGAAAGCAAGATGCCAGGCCTGTCGGCCTGGCTCATCGAAAAGCTTCCGGCACTGGTGGACGAGTACCGGCAACAAAACGGGGAGACGCCGATGCGGTAGGCTGGTTCAGAAATAGGAAAGGGCTCACCGACGGCAATCGGCGAACCCTTAAAATCCTAGCCGACAGTACGAAAACGTCCCGTCGACATCAGCTCTAACAAACTGATTCTATGACGGACCGCTGGCACAATCAACCCCTGCGTAACAGCTGGGAACGAAAAACTGTGCCCGTCTGCTGGCTTTCATCAACAAGAATCTCGATGGAGCCGCACGCTAAGGCGCTGCGGGCAGGCTAGCTAATGACAGAAGCAACGGCAATCGCATCGTTCAGACGCGTCAGTCCGGCCATTCTCGCAAGCGCGCGAATGGCGATGGCCAACGACATCCCGGACACCTCGAAATCGGAGATCTCCCTCCTGTTGAAGAAAGCAGCGCCGATCCTTGGGATCGACGGCACGACCTATCATGTCCTGGACATTCTCCTTGGCCTCTCGCGCGGCGATGACTGGAAAGGGGCCGGCAGGCCGATCGTTGCAATTTCGAACGCCAAGCTCGCAGAATACACGCTGCGCTCCGAGCGCACGGTTACGCGGTGCCTCCGCAGGATCGTTGAAGCTGGGATCGCTGCCTACCGAGACAGCCCAACGGGCCGGCGCTTCGTGTACCGCGACAATGACGGAATGGTTGCCAGCGGCTTCGGGCTCGATTTTACGCCGGCGCGCGTGCGGCTTGCGGAGATCAAGGAGAGCGTTGACAACTATCAAAGGGAACTGAAGGCTACCCAGGATGCGCGGCGAGCGGTTACGCGGTTTTCCAGGGCAATCATCGATGCCTGCGAAGCATTCCCGGAGAAGGCGGATAGCTGGAGGTGCGCTGCACAGGCGATCATGGAGACGATGGTGAGCCGCGCTGAGCAAGCAAGCAAGCTCGAATCACTGCATTCCGAGGTTCTTGAATACGCCGAAGCTCGCTTTGGTGAGCATAATATGTCATGCGCGGGTGACATTGGCGTCACCTCCATTATTATTACAACCCCTAAAGACCTTTCTGAAAGTAGTGAACGGACTCGCTCTTCCGAGCGAGACATCAAACAAACTGACGACGGCTCCGCCGTCGAAATGGCTTATGAAAATAAGCCTGAAGCGGCGGTTGGTGACACGCAATCCCGATTGCGGCAGGCGGAGAAGGCGGTTGGTGATATCCAGGGTGCTGTTTTAGCTGCGGTGCCGGTTGGCTTGCTGCAGGTTGGGTGCCGCGCGGCGCAGGAATGTGTCAGTGTGGAGTTTGACGGCTGGTCCGATGTTGTCGGCGCGGCGGAAATGATGCGGCGCATGATCGGCCTTTCGGAGGCTGCATGGGTAGACGGTGTAGGGAGGGTCGGCCGTTATGCTGCGTCCGCCATCTTGGCGACTGTGCTCGAAAAATCTTTGCGTGACCCGGAGCTGATTGCAAAGCCGGGGGGCTATTTCCGTGCAATGGTCGACCGGGCGGTCGATGGGAGTCTTCACCTTTCAAAAAGCCTTTACGGTCTTGCCGAAAGCAGGATGAATACACGGGATAGATAGGCGAAAGGTAACAGCTGTTACTCCGCGCTTGGGCATGCGGAACCGGCGACGAGGTTTACCTTGACGCCGCTACAGGAATAGTTCGATTTCCGGGTGTGGCTTCGCCATCTGGGTCGCTTGAGCGGCAATGAGGCGGGTGTATCCACAAAGAGCGGTCGTTTCGCCAGGTATCGGTTTGCGCCCGCCGTCGTGCAGCCATAGTCCATCTGGCTTCCGCAAGACGGCGAGGGCGGTACAACTGCCC
This sequence comes from Rhizobium sp. PRIMUS64, assembly GCF_023006465.1. Taxonomy (NCBI): domain Bacteria; kingdom Pseudomonadati; phylum Pseudomonadota; class Alphaproteobacteria; order Hyphomicrobiales; family Rhizobiaceae; genus Rhizobium; species Rhizobium sp. PRIMUS64. The sequence goes on from NZ_JALBGX010000030.1 coordinate 58,621, forward strand.
TGAAGGACAGGCGAGATAGCTGAGGCTGGGGAGTCCCATTCCTCCTGTTCATTGAGACCTAACCTGCCTATCCGGGGCACCCTCCGTTCTGAATGTGTTGCCGATCGGAGGCGAAATCTTTGCGCGTTCTTGGAGCCACTCGGCTCGAAGAAGAACATGGGTGTTGGAGGGCGTAAACGAATTCTAAGGAGCGGGGTGGCGCGTGTCGAGGGCATTGAGCGAGGCCGAGCGCACAGCATCCATGATTCTGGGCGGTTCCCTTGTTCGGACATTTTGGCCAGCCAACGGGGTCAGCAATGGACGTTGATCAGGGAGAGAATGAGTGAGAGCCGTGACGAAAGGTGGTCTCCGAATGTTCATTCAAGAAGCCCTGCCCGGTTCGGCCAGCTTGTGACCCGTCCGGAGATCATTGCGTATTGCTGCCTAAAGGACGGAGAGGCAGTCGGCATGTGCGGCACCCGCCGAGCAGAAGAGGTTGCAGGAAGGCCGGTAATGGCGTTTGCGCGGGCCGGGTGCTGCAGGCTGCCTCGCCGCGGGGAGAGATGGACGGGCGGGGGCTACCTATCGCCACCTCGTTCTCCCTCCCCTGTCGAACGTAGTCTGCCTATCCACTTATGGAGGGCCGAGGCAGGATCCGGTCGACACCCACTTCGCTGGGCATCAATGCCAATTTTTTTGCCCTCGGGTTCGACGAGTCAGGCGACCTTGATCCGATGGGCTCAGGTACCAGCTGTTACCTTTTGGGTGGTGCGGCCGACAAGCATGACCCTTCTCCTCCTTGAAAACGCTCAATCACCAAAAGCGAGACAGCTTCCGGGACTTCGGCCGTTACGAGTAAGTGCCGAGCGGTCTGACGTTTTAAACATGTGGGCCGTGGAAGGATCCGACGCGGGCGGTCAAACGATGTCACCAATGGCGCGTGGCGTGCTGTGCACTTAATGCACGGAGCGATGGCAGCGACAATAGCTTTGGGACAGAGAGGGAAGGGGCAGGGTCGCTCGACAAGCGCGTTTGCGGTGGCATCAATGTTAAAATTTCTGCAGCTCGTGTTGGGCGATCGAGGCGATCTTGATAGCCGGGGTCCAAAAGGTAACAGCTGTTACCTTTTGGCGAGACAGCTTCCGGGGCTTCGACGTTATGGGTTAGTGCCGAGCGGTCTGACGTTCAAGGCAAAAGGGACATGGAACCATCCGACGCAGGCTGCAAAATCAGCGTCAATGGTGACCTCGACGCCATTGCGCATGCACCCGATGCCAGGAGCGGTGGCTGACAGAATGACTTATGGCGTCTTTTTCGTTATCTAGGTGTTGTCAGCCCGAGCGACGGAGGGGTAGGACTGTCGGATCGAGGGGGAGGCGAGGATGGGATGGGCACGGGAAGTGGTCGCACCGAGAGAAGGCGCGTCGTGTTTTGAAATCTCCCGGCGCAGATGAGCCACCGTCCGGCCGGCCCTAGGCCACGTGTTAAGCGGAGATGACTGGGAGCAGTCCATGTGCAGAAACATAAAACCACTTTTCAATTTCGATCCGCCGGCGACCGATCAGGAAATACGTGATGCGGCATTACAGTTCGTACGAAAGCTGAGTGGAACGACCAAGCCGTCGAAACGCAACGAGGCAGCATTTGAACACGCAGTCGTTTCAATCGCCGCATGCGCGCGCGAATTGCTCGATTCGCTCGAGACTTCACATCCGCCGCACAATCGCGAGGAAGTAGCCGCAAAAGCGCGGTCGAGAAACCTGACCCGGTTTGCATGATTTTGAGGCCCGCGTGTAGGGCAGCTGGTTCAGCCTCTTCGGTCCTTTGTCCAAAGGGGACGCGGCGGTTGAGTCTGTCTCTTATTCGTAATCAGGGCAGATTTAGTGCGTAGCGTGCATGCTGGCGTTCGCCGGTGCGCGTGAGCGCATCTCTCTCCAACAAGTCATGAAGATCGCGCGTCGCTGTCGCTCGCGAGGTCCGCCTGATCGAAATGTAATTCTCAGCGCTTAGTCCACCTTTAAACCCCCAGGGCCTTTCTGGAACATCCGAGCGATGGCCTTCTCCTGGCGGTCGTTGAATTGCCCGTGGAACCGGTCATTGAATTGCGCCTTGCGGATATAGAGGGCCACCCGCGTCAAGGTGGTCTGTTGCGCATCAAGGATGGTTCCCGCAAAATACACAGCCATTCGGTGATATCGAGCGTGCGCTGATGCCGTTCGAGCTGATCGTAATAGGCTTTCCGGCCATCCTCGATCGTGTGGACAAACGCAATCAAAGCTCGGTTTGCCCGATATTTTGGGCAAGCGATTTTTCAGCGCGCGCTCGGCCAAGCCCTCCATTTCCATCTTTAAATGGATGGATGCTTTCGCAATACAAATGACCGATGCGGGCACGGGTAAGATCGGGCAAGGGAGTTAACGGGGTGGCGCCGTTTTGTTGAACTACTTGGTGTAGGCCGCCATTTCCGCGGGGACCCGCCTTGATGGTGGGGCTTCATAGTGGACGGTCGGATTGTCCAGACGGCCGGGCACAATCTGCATGGCATCTTCATGCGTTCGATATGCGCCGATCGCTCCAAGATGGCGATTGCCTGTCATCATCATGCCGTGCCAGCGAAACAGGGTTTCGTCGTTGAGCGGGGCGGACCAAGTGTCGTACACATCGAGCATCATTTCCGCGATGCCGCGCTCTTGCGGCGTTGATGGCCGATTGTCGACATCGAGGCCAAACTGGCGGCGCAAGGAGGAATTCACGCTCAACCGATCAAGCAGTTCGCCCTCAATCTGGGAGGTTTTCGCTGCATCGTCGCCTAATAGCTCAATACGAAGCAGATTGCGTTCCTCATCGCTGACATGACGGACTGCGCCGATCACTTCCCCCGATGACAGAAGGAATTGGCTTTCGAGTGGTTCAGGTGGCGCATGATCAGATGAAATGCGGCCAGCCTTCGTGCGTCCAGTTCCATTTCATGAGTTAGGCGCCCTTTCTATAACTCACCGAAGGCTGTCGCAGAGACCCAGAGAGCACCTTGAAAGGTTGGAATCGACTATATCCAAAGGGCGGCAAACCATATGTCGCCAATCAAGCGCGCCTCGTTCAGCCGCGTCACGACCAGCACTCATAAGCGTATGAGTCCGAAGCGGCGCGCTTCGTCCAACAGCGCCCTCACTGAAGAAGGCTGCCATTTCCGGCCACCACGCGGCGGTCGCTCATGCATCTGATCCAACTGCGCAGCAATCTCTCGAAGCGATAGGTCGGGATCGGCGATCGCGATCGCGGCGACCAGCTTCATCAGATTGTCCTCCGGCGGCCGCCGAGGAGAGCGGGCGAGCAGTTCTGGCTCGGCAAGCTTTTCGCGTACCATCCGGTGAACTGCCCGGCGCAAGCGTTCGACCGTCCAGCTGTGGCCTTTGCGATTAAGGATCAGCACCACATTGTCCCAACTATGTTGCGGCCGCAGCTTGCGAACAGTCGGCAACCATGTCTGCGCCGATGAAATCAGTTCGTCCAGATAGGCCCGATTGCGAGCGGCAGAGGCAGCACGGACAGCTTCCGGTCGCCGCTCGCGAAGTCCTGGATTGCCGGCGAGCCGCCCCCGCGCTTTAGCCGCCATCATGCCGGCTTTGGTTCGCTCTGCGATGAGCGCACGCTCGAGCTGGGCTACGGCACCCAATACCTGCAGAGAAAACATGCCTTGCGGCGTCGAGGTATCAATTGGATCGCGGAGGGACCGGAAGTGAACGCCCCTTTTCTCTAGGTCTTCGATGACAGCAAGCAAATGGCTAACGGAACGCGCCAGCCGATCCAGTCGGACGACAACGAGCACGTCGCCCGCGACAAGTTCGCGGAGAAGCTTCCTCAGGATGGGCCTCACCCTTGATGCCCCGGATCCGTGCTCCTGATGGATGCGATAGCAACCAGCCGCTCGCAACTCGTCCACCTGGGCGTCGTTGATCTGGTCTTCTGTCGACACACGCGCGTATCCAATCAGCCTCTGGGGAGCAGGACGGGGATTGGGGATTGCGGGTCTCGCCATGGAACTCCCATGTCGTTTATAGCGGCGGTTTGTACAGATAATGCATGCGTCAGTAAACGTTCCTTTGCAAGCGTGTTTTATGATCAGAATAGGAAGCCGTCGGGCGCGGAAACGAGGTCGAGATGGAGGACGGCTCATCGGAGGCCGAGAACACGCGCTGGGGGCTTGCCATGGGCAAAGAGCCCGAAATCCGAGGATCTGGAGGAGGTTAGGTACAGCCTCTTGCTCGACTGCAGGCTTTGACGCTGAAAACCCGCCGCCAAATCTTCGAGCCAAGAGCAGCCGAAAGGGAATTGCGCGGACTTTGATCGCGTCACCATCGACAATTGGTAGTTATCGGAAGTGAAACGCCGCTGTCGTGATCGTCAGCGATCGCGGAAGTAATGCCGGAGATCACTTCCAATTAAGGACGCGTTTACCATGATGTCAATGTGTTACGTTTCTACGAAAATCACCTGACCAGCCTCCTGTGGGGTAAGCGGGGCTGATTTGGTGGCCGTGCCGACACACTCAGCATGTCTGACGCCGAGCAGGGTGCTCGAAGGGCCGAGAGCGTTCAGGCGCGAGCTGCAACCAGGGAGGCGA
>NZ_JALBGX010000310.1:0-803 GCF_023006465.1 Rhizobium sp. PRIMUS64
CAGCTGCTCGCGCTTCTCGGCAATCCCGGCCCACCGCCGGGAAAGGCTTTCCTCCACCCCGGCTGCGGCAAGCGAAAGGTGATCGAGACCACGGCGGCGGGCAAAATCTTGGGCATGGGCGCGATAACCGGCCTCGCTTTCAAAATCGAGCGTCGTCGTCTTGGCGCCTGAACGCGACAGGCGCTCTACCAGTTGCTTGAACACATCCGGTCGATGGCTTTCCCGCTCGATCCGTTGCTGACGTTCTGCGGTGGTTTCGATCCGCCTGGCGGTCCAGACGTTGCGGTCGACCTCTCTTTCCTCGAACCGCTTCTGGCCGGTTTGTTCGTCGGCGATCGCAACCTTGATCGTCACCCGCTCGACGCCGTCCTTGCGCAGCGTGACGGTATCGCCTTCTGAGACGCCACCCTCCTCGAGCGCCTTCGGTAGGCTGACGCCCCATAGACGATGGAGGGTGCCGTCATCCGTCCTGACATCGGCATAGGGACTGTCGTCGGCATCTTCATCGCTTGGCCGGAACTTGGCTTGTCCTGTTTCCGCGAGCGCGCCGGTGACGCCGGCGGCATGATCGACATGCGGCTTTCGTCCCCATTCCGGCTTTGCTTCAAAATCGTCCTTCGCCGCATAGAGGTCGACGCGGTCTCTGTGTCTCGTCATCGACACATAGGTCAGGTGCTGGTCCATCATGCCGCTGGCGAGCACGAAGGTTCGCTCGACAGTGGCGCCTTGAGACTTGTGAATGGTCGCGGCGTAGCCATGATCGACATTGCGATAGCTGCTCTCGCTGATGACGACATCACGGC
>NZ_JALBGX010000311.1:0-792 GCF_023006465.1 Rhizobium sp. PRIMUS64
CGCCGCCGTACCGCTGCGATCGGCCGGCGGCAGCGCTAGATGCTACATTGTGTCCGATTCCACGGCGCAGATCGGAGCGGTTGCCCACCGCGGCCCGCCGCGGTGCCCGGCGTCCGCCCGATTCTGCTTCTCGTCAACTGCCTGCAGAAGGAACATCCCGCATGAATGCGCTGTCCGAACAGATCCTTTCTGAATTGCGCCACCTGCTGAACGAGACGCGCGATGGCGGCAGCGTGAGTCCGTCCGTTTACGACACGGCGCGCGTTTTGCAGTTCAGCAGCAACGTCACCGGTCGGCAGAACGCATACGCGTGGCTCATGGCGCAGCAACAGGCCGATGGCGGGTGGGGAAGTGCTGACTTCCCACTGTTCCGCCATGTACCCACGTGGGCGGCGTTGCTTGCATTGCAGCGTGCCGATCCTCTTCCCGGCGCTGCGGACGCAGTTCAGGCTGCAACGCGGTTCCTCGAGCGCCAGCCGGATCCCTACGCAGATGCGGTGCCGGAAGACGCGCCGGTAGGCGCGGAGCTGATCCTGCCGCAGATCTCCGGCGAGGCCACATCCTTGGTGGGCGACGTGGTGTTTCCGCGCTACTCGGCGCTGTTGCCGTTGCGGCAAGCGTGCCTGGCTAAGTTGGGGACGGTGGGACCGCTGCCGAGCGGCCATCCGTTGTTGCACTCCTGGGAAGCCTGGGGGACGTCGCCGACCACAGCATGCCTGGACGACGACGGCAGCATCGGCATCAGCCCGGCGGCAACCGCCGCGTGGCGTGCGCACGCCCTCACAAAGGCGA
>NZ_JALBGX010000312.1:0-787 GCF_023006465.1 Rhizobium sp. PRIMUS64
GCCTTCGGTCCGATCCGACGCAACGCCAACGCCCAATACGGCGGATCGAGCGAGCGGGTGCGACGACGCCCTGACCCGGCGCAAGGACGACCATCTGGACCTCGTGCTGGATCGGCGAACGGCGCCAGCCACGGTCGCCGCCGGTTGGGAGCAAATCCGGTTCGAACACTGCGCACTACCCGAGCTGGACCTGACGCAGATCGAACTGCGCACCTCGCTGTTAGGCAAGCCCATGCGTGCGCCGCTGCTGATCAGTTCCATGACCGGCGGAATGCCACGCGCCGAGGCCATCAATCGGCGCCTGAGCGAGGCGGCGCAAGCCTTGGGGATCGCCATGTGCGTCGGTTCGCAGCGCGTAAGCCTGCAATCGCGCAATTCCCAGGGGCTGACGCGCGCCCTACGCCGCCTGGCGCCTGACATTCCCTTGCTGGCCAATATCGGCGCTGCGCAACTGCGCGAGGCCGACGGCCTTGATCTGGCGCGCCGGGCTATCGATGCGCTGGAGGCTGATGGGCTGATCGTCCATCTCAATCCGCTGCAGGAAGCGCTACAGCCGGATGGCGACCGCGACTGGCACGGCGTCCTGGCGCAGGTGACTCGCGCCGCGCGTAGCGTGGGCGTGCCGATCGTGGCCAAAGAAGTCGGGTCGGGCCTGTCCGCCTCGGTGGCCTGCGCGCTCGTCGAGGCGGGTGTTGCGGTGATTGATGTCGCCGGAGCTGGCGGCACCAGTTGGGCCGCGGTGGAGGGCGAGCGCGCCCGCGATGCCGCCGGCCGTGCAGTGGCGATG
>NZ_JALBGX010000313.1:0-773 GCF_023006465.1 Rhizobium sp. PRIMUS64
AGGCTCCAGGCCCAGAGCCAGTTGCCGCGCTTGCCGAGGCCCTTGTCCGGGGCGAGCGCGAAGCCGACCTTGTCGGCGACCTGCGATTGCTTCGGATCGGCGACGAAGGAAGCGGCAACCGTTGCGTCGATCCACATGCCGCACTTACCGGTCTGGAACAGCGCCAGGTTCTCGTTGAAGCCGTTGGAGGAGGCGCCCGGGGGGCCGGCATCCTTCATCAGCTTGACGTAGAAGTCGAGCGTGTCCTTCCATTCCGGCTGATCGAACTGCGGCTTCCACTTCTCGTCAAACCAGCGTGCGCCGAAGGAATTGGACATGGCCGTCAGGAAGGCCATGTTCTCGCCCCAGCCGGCCTTGCCGCGCAGGCAGATGCCGTAGATTTCCTTGTCCTTGTTGGTGATCTTGCGGGCAGCGTCAGCGACGAAGTCCCAGGTCGGCGCGTCGGGCATCTTCAGGCCGGCAGCGTCGAACAGGTCCTTGCGGTACATGACCATCGAGCTTTCACCATAGAACGGCGCAGCATAGAGCTTGCCGTCTACAGTCAGGCCGCTGCGGATTGCCGGCAGCAGGTCGTCGACGTCGTAATTGGCGCCGAGATTGTCGAGCGGCAGCAACCAGTCCTGTTTTGCCCAGATCGGAACTTCATAGGTGCCGATCGTCAGAACGTCGTACTGGCCGCCCTTGGTCGCGATGTCGGTCGTGACCTTCTGGCGCAGCACGTTTTCTTCGAGGGTTACCCATTCAAGGTCGATGCCGGGGTTCTTCGCCTTGAA
>NZ_JALBGX010000314.1:0-748 GCF_023006465.1 Rhizobium sp. PRIMUS64
TCTAGTTCCAGAGCTAGGCGCAGACATAGAAGCTCACAGCAGTTCATCGTGTCCGCTACCGATAGCCGACCGCTAAGCTGCTTCGCCAGATGGGGTCTGCTTGTCGCTTACGCTGCAGGATCGTCTGGTCAAGGAATTGCGACTGGCAGGCATCGACACCATGGAGGCAGGCAATGCGTTTCTGCCGGGCTTCATGGTGGACTACAATGGGCGGTTTGCGATTGTCCCTGCCCGATCCGATGACCTGCACCGGCCGGTAAATCTTGCACCGGATCGGTTGAAGGAGATCCTGTGCAAACGCGAGCAGCGCTATGTCGGGTCGCAGCTGACGTTTTCGTTTGAGCGCAAGCGGATCATGCTGGCGGAGAGCGACGTGACGCGCGGATTGGCTGGTCGCTATGTCGAGACCTATGCCTATGCCGACGGCCGGCTCGATGTGCGGTGGAAGGGACACTCCCTGCCCTACAAGGTGTTCGACAAGGACCAGCGGGTGACGCATGCGGCGATCGTCGAGAACAAGCGGCTCGGCGATGTTCTGGCCTATATCAAGGAGCGGCAGGAGCAGCAATCGGTAAGCGGCCGGTGAGGGCCGTCTTGCGAGGTTGAGACGAACATCGGAAGTCCTAGTGCAAACACTGTAAGCGACAAGCAGACCCCATCTGGCGAAGCAGCTTAGCGGTCGGCTATCGGTAGCGGACACGATGAACTGCTGTGAGCTTCTATGTCTGCGCCTAGCTCTGGAACTAGA
>NZ_JALBGX010000315.1:0-726 GCF_023006465.1 Rhizobium sp. PRIMUS64
AGACCGCACACGCACTGGAGCAGGACCGACCGGACGTCCTGAAGCGCCGGCGCGCCTGGTTCGATGGTCAATTGGACCTCGATCCGGAGAAACTGATCTTCATCGACGAAACCGGCCTCTCGACCAAGATGTCACGTCTGCGCGGACGTGCATTGCGAGGTGAGCGTTTGCCGTGCCGGCGTGCCGCACGGCCATTGGAAAACAACGACTTTCACCGGTGCGTTGCGCCTCAGCGGAATGACCGCCCCATTCGTCTACGATGGCGCGATGAACGGCAACGTCTTCCTTGCGTATGTCGAACAGGTGCTGGTGCCGCCCCTGGAGATCGGCGACGTCGTCATTATGGATAACCTGCCTGCACACAAGATAGCCGGTGTCCGCGATGCCATCGAACGTGCCGGCGCCAAGCTCATGTTCCTGCCGCCCTATAGTCCGGACTTCAATCCAATCGAGAACGCATTCTCGAAGCTGAAAGCCATGTTGCGAGGCCGAGCCGAGCGAAAGATCGATGCTCTATGGGATGCGGTCGGGGCCTTGATACCGCGCTTCACTGCGGCAGAATGCGCAAACTACCTTAAGGCCGCTGGATATGACCCAGATTGAGCAGGATTTGCTCTAGCGGTGCAAGTGATGCCATCACGACACCGTCTGTCGGCTTTGTCTGATCGGCGACATTAGGTTTGTTTGGCAGTTTCCTGTGGTGGTTCGGAGTAACTTTCTGAAACC
>NZ_JALBGX010000316.1:0-720 GCF_023006465.1 Rhizobium sp. PRIMUS64
GTTATGCCGAATTCGGCATAAGGATATGAATATGTCGTGCGACTTCTTTCCTTGGCCGGACGGGTTCCGGGAATCCGGCCTACCGGGCGCGCCCTAAGCGAATTCACCTCCCCTCCCGGCTCGGCCGCCTGAATTCCAGATCGCGGTCAGCAAGACCCGTCAGGCTTCCTGATAGATCAAATAGCTGGTGGGCGACCAAGTGCACGACATCGCCCTCCCGCTGAATGCGACCGTTGATCGAGCGTGGGCGGAAGGCAGGTCGGAAAATGGTTAATCGTGAGGCATTCGGAGTCCAGCAATCTTGTCACAAGATATCTCTCGAAGTAGCACGTTCCAATGAGAAATGAACTTATCCACGAAATCTGGCTCGATCCCGAACGTGATGGTCAGATGCTTCCTGGCCTTTGTCTTGCTGGCCCCATGGGTGATGGGTTCAGGGCACTCCTTAAACCAGGAGCGGTAAAGGCCGCCGAGCTGACGGGACATAGCCATTTCGACGCCATGACCAAATATTGGAAGATTCAAGGCTGGGGCGAATACGTGGCGGAATATCTGCAAGATCACGAGCCCTATCCAGATGAATGGGCAGCAATTCAGCGCACTTTTCTCGATGGCGGAAATTGATCCGCAGTCGGCGGCTGCAGTCTGGCCCTTGTGTGCGCATCACTCTCCTAATGGAAATTTCTGCTCTTCACCTTGAGCTGATCAATATGCAGATCG
>NZ_JALBGX010000317.1:0-719 GCF_023006465.1 Rhizobium sp. PRIMUS64
GGCGGCTTCGGCGGTGCCCAGGGCGCCGGCGTGAACCACCAGGCGAGCGACTTGTCACAGCCGTCGCCGGCAGCGACGGGGGCCTGCGGTGTGCATCCCGCAGCACCTGGCGGGCACTTGATGCGGATGTGGAAATGCGAGTCATGGCCGTATTCCGGCCGGAGCTTGCCGAGATTGGTGCGATCGCCTGTCCAGGTGTCGCACATCTTCTTCTTGATCGCCGGATTGACGAAGATGCGCTCGACCTCGGGATAGCTTGCCGCCAGCATCAGCAGCCGCGCCCGCGATTGCGTCCATACCTTGGGGTCGACGGTCAGGAACTTGTCCTTCTGCAGCATGGTGGTGAAGGGCAGATTCTCGCGCTCTTCGGCCGTCATGCGGCGCGCGGGCATCGGCGTGAACCAGACGTCGGCATCGAGGCCGATCTGATGCGAGGCATGGCCGTTGAACATCGGCCCGCCGCGCGGCTGTGCAATGTCGCCGACGAGAATGCCCGGCCAGCCGGCATATTTGACCCCATCCTGCGAAAGACGTTCGAGCAGCGAGATCATCGCCGGATTGCCCCAGCGGCGATTGCGCGAAAGCCGCATCGCTTCCCAGGTCGGCCCGTCGGTCGGCAGCGCCACCGCACCCGTCATGCAGCCCTTCGCGTAAAAGCCGATCGGCTGCGCCGGTCCCTGCGTTGGCAGGCTGACGGCGCCGAACTGCCCCTTGGCGCT
>NZ_JALBGX010000318.1:0-708 GCF_023006465.1 Rhizobium sp. PRIMUS64
CCCAGGCCAGGCGGTGCGGCAGATCACCATGCGGCTTGCCGCACCCGGAGCGGCCGCCAGCGTCGCGCTGGCCGCACTCGGCATCACCAATGAACTCACGGCAACATTGATGCTGTCGCCCAATGGCGTCGATACGCTGGCGACGAAATTCTGGTCGCTGACCAGCGAGATAGACTATGTCTCGGCCGCCCCTTACGCCTTCATGATGGTCGTGCTGTCGCTGCCGCTCACCCTGATGCTCTATACCCAATCGAAACGGACCGCCGGCCAATGACGCTGCTCACGATCGAGAACATCAGCAAGCGCTATGGCCCCGTCCAGGCGCTGAAGGATATTTCGCTCGAGGTCTCGGCCGGAAGCCGCACGGCCGTCGTCGGCCCGTCCGGTTCGGGCAAGACGACGCTGCTGCGCATCATTGCCGGCTTCGAGCAACCCGATGTCGGCAGAGTGACGCTGGATGGCGACCTGCTCGCGGACGGTCCGGCGACAGTACCGGCACACAAGCGCGGTATCGGCATCGTCTCGCAGGACGGCGCGCTGTTTCCGCACTTAAGCGTTGCCGAGAATATCGGCTTCGGCTTCGAACGAGGCGCAGCCGATCGCGAGAAGCGCATCGTCGAGTTGCTCGACATGGTCGAGCTCGACCGCGGCATGCTGGCGCGGCGCCCGCATCAGCTTTCCGGCGGGCAGCAGCAGCGTGTGGCGCTG
>NZ_JALBGX010000319.1:0-695 GCF_023006465.1 Rhizobium sp. PRIMUS64
CCTAGAGCGTTTCAGGTTTTCACGGAAGCATATCCGGCATTGGCGAAGTAGTTGCTGCATTCGCTGGGCTCGATGGTTGTGACGAGCTGTCCGATGTGGCGCCAGGTGTCATCGATGGTTCGCTTCTGAGCCAGGCGCATCCAGTGCTTGATCTTGGCAAAGGCCTGCTCGATCGGATTGAAATCGGGGGAATATTTCGGCAGGAACCATTAGTCTGGCGCCGGCCGCCCTGATTGCATCGCGAATGGTCTTGGCCTTATGGGAGCCGAGATTGTCGAGAATGACGATGTCGCCGGGCTTGAGGGTCGGGATCAACTGCTGTCGGACGTAGGCGTCGAAACATTCGTCATTGATCGGGCCATCGAAGACGCAGGGCGCGGTCATCTGGTCGCAGCGCAACGCACCGAGGAAAGTCAGCCAGGGGTGAGTAGGCCGGAGGGATTTCACCTGCCGGCCTCTCGCAGAACGGTGCGTGAACCTCTCGATTCACACCGCTCCCATCAGGTAAACGTGTTCGTTCCGAACGCCTGCCAGTGTACGAAGAGGTCCCGTCTATCTCGGGCAAGTTGCCGCAGGAACTGCGAAGCCCGAGTTTTGTGGAACCGAAAGCGCTTGTACTTTCGCATGATCCAGGCCTTGAGCTTCCGATTGACATAGTCAGCCAGAGAGAACAGGTCCGAACGACTGAACCGCCC
>NZ_JALBGX010000031.1:0-61962 GCF_023006465.1 Rhizobium sp. PRIMUS64
CGGCTGGAAGCAGGCTCTTGCCGGCCCCGAGGGCAACGACGGCGCCGTCATCGACATGCAGTTCGCCGGCCCGCTGCAGCTGCCCGGCAATCCAGGTCTTGCGGGCGGTAACCGGTGTGCCCGATGGCGCGAACCAGGAGGAACGCGCGCCGTTTTCGATCGCCGACAGCGGATTGTCGGTCTTGCCGGAGGCGATGATCATCGCGCAGCCTGATGCCGTCGCAATCTTGCCGGCATCGATCTTGGTGCGCATGCCGCCGCGCGAAAGTTCCGAAGCGGCTCCGCCGGCCATCGCCTCGATCTCGGGGGTGATTTCGGCAATCATCTCGAGGAACGTCGCGTTTGGATCGAGATGCGGTGGTGCGGTGTAGAGGCCGTCGATATCGGAGAGAAGGATGAGCAGATCGGCGCCGGTCATCGTCGCAACACGAGCGGCCAGCCGGTCGTTGTCGCCATAGCGGATCTCGCTGGTGGCGACGGTGTCGTTCTCGTTGATGATCGGCACGGCGCCGATCTTCAGGAGCTGATTGATGGTGGCGCGCGCATTGAGATAGCGGCGGCGCTCCTCGGTATCACCGAGCGTCAGCAGGATCTGGCCGGCGACGATCTCGTCGCGCGACAGGCTTTCCGACCAGGCGCGCGCCAGCGCGATCTGGCCGACGGCCGCCGCAGCCTGGCTTTCTTCCAGCTTCAGCGCACCCGAGGGCAGGTCGAGCACCGAGCGGCCGAGCGCGATCGCGCCTGAGGAGACGACGAGCACGTCGATGCCCTTGGCTTTCAGGTCGGAGATATCGGTGCACATGGCGTCAAGCCAGGCCTTCTTCAACCCGGCCTTGCGGTCGACCAGAAGCGCGGAGCCGATCTTGATGACGATGCGGCGGTAGCGGCCAAGCGGCTTACGGCTGGTCATCGTCCTCGCCCTCATCGGTGACGACCATGTCGCGATGGCGCAGCTTCGGCACCTTGGCCGGCTTCTCCTCGGTATTGGCTTCGACGATGATGTCGCGCAGCGCGCGCAGCACCTCGGTCATGCCCTTGCCGGTGACGGCCGAAATCTGGAACGGCGTCTTGCCGCAGGCCTTGGCCAATTCCTTGGTCTTCTTCTTCAGTTCGGCATCGTCGAGCACGTCGATCTGCGACAGCGCCACGATCTCAGCCTTGTCGGTCAGCTCGTTTCCGTAGGCTTCGAGCTCGTGCTTGACCGTCTTATATGCCTTGCCGACCTTTTCTTCCTGGGCGGAGATGAGGTGGAGCAGCACGCGGGTGCGCTCGACATGGCCGAGGAAACGGTCGCCGATGCCGACCCCTTCATGGGCGCCTTCGATCAGGCCCGGAATGTCGGCAAGAATGAATTCGCGCTCGTCGATGGTGGCGACGCCGAGATTGGGATGCAGCGTGGTGAAGGGATAGTTGGCGATCTTCGGCCGGGCGCGGGTGACGGCAGCCAGGAAGGTCGACTTGCCGGCATTGGGCAGGCCGACGAGGCCGGCATCGGCAATCAGCTTCAGGCGCAGCCAGATGGTCTTTTCCTCGCCGGGCAGACCGGGATTGGCCCAATCCGGCGCCTGATTGACCGAAGTCTTGAAATGGGCGTTGCCGAAGCCGCCATTGCCGCCATGAGCGAGACAGTAACGCTGGCCTTCGACAGTCAGGTCGCAGATCAGCGTTTCCTGATCTTCCTCGAAGATCTGGGTGCCGACCGGAACCTTGAGCGTCACGTCGCTGCCATTGGCGCCGGTGCGGTTTCTGCCCATGCCATGGGTGCCGATCGTCGCCTTGAAATGCTGCTGATAGCGGAAATCGATCAGCGTGTTCAGGCCGTTGACGGCCTCGACCCAGACGTCGCCGCCGCGCCCGCCGTCACCGCCATCCGGGCCGCCGAACTCAATGAATTTCTCGCGTCGGAAGGAAACGCTGCCGCCGCCGCCGTCCCCGGACTTGATATAGACCTTTGCTTCGTCGAGAAATTTCATTTTACTTCCAATATTCAGTGGCAGTTGGACGGCCCGTCTTGGCCCATTCGATATAGGCGGTTCCGACGGAGGTCAAAGATTATCGTGAATTTTGCGAGCTATAACATACAGTACGGCTTCGGTCTCGACGGCAGATACGATCTGGCGCGGATTGCCCGGAGCCTCGAGGGAGCCGATGTCATCGCGCTGCAGGAGGTGACTCGCGGTTTCTCCCGCAACGGTTTTGCCGACATGGTGGCCGATGTTGCAGCCTTCTTTCCCGACTATTTCTGGGTCTATGGGCCAGCCTGCGACATGCATGTCGAAGCTGATGAAGGCGGGCTCCAGCCGGTGCCGGGCACCCGTTTCCAGTTCGGCAACATGGTGCTGTCGCGCTGGCCTGTTGTCTCGACCCGGACGCTGCTTCTGCCGCGCAGCCGGACGATCGGCAAGATCAACCCGCAGCGCGGCGCAACCGAAGCGGTAATCGCAGCACCCGGCGGGGCGATCCGCGTCTACTCCGTGCATCTCGACCATGTCTCCGCCGATGAGCGCATCCGCCAGCTGCAATTTCTGAACGCGCATATCAATGCCTTCGTCCAGGAGGGTGGATCGCTGACGGGGGGTGGTGAATTCGATCTGCCGGAGCCGCCGCTGCCGGAGGATTATATTATCATGGGTGATTTCAACATGGAGCCGGAATCGCCGGAATATTGCGCGCTTGCCGGTGCTGGCGGCGGATATTATGGACGTGTCGCCAGGATCGGCACGCCGATGGACGCCTTTGCGGCGCTCGAGGCCTATCGCCCGGGGAGCTACAGCTGGATGGATCCCGAAGATCACGGCAAACGCATGCATCTCGATTATTGCTTCGTCAGTTGCGGCCTCGAGGGCCGATTGAAATCCGCTCGGATCGATACGCAATCCGAGGGCTCCGATCACTTCCCCCTATGGGTCGAAATCGTTGATTGAGACGCCGCCGGTGCGGCGACGTCTCGCGTTTGATCAGGCAACCTTCCGCGGCTGCAGCATGCCAGGCTGCAGCACGGTTTCGATGTGCGACACCATCGTATTGCGGGCGAAACAATAGATTTCGCCGCAACCCGTCATGTGGAAACCGAGCTTCTCCTGCAGCCGCAGCGAAGCAGGGTTGTCGGCGAAGACGCCGGAATGGATCGGCGTCTCCGGCATGCGGCGCGAGAAGCGCTCGATGATCGCCGCTACCGCCTCGCTCATATAGCCGCGCCGCCAGTAATAGCGGTTCAGCCAGTAGCCGAGGTGCCAGCGGCCGTGGCGCAGCTCGATCGAGACGTTGCCGATATGGACATCGTCCTTATCGGTGATCGCCAACGGCCAGTCGGGCAGGGTGCCTGAGGTGACCGGGATCAGCCAGTCCAGCGCATCCTGCCGGTCGAACGGCGCGGGTACGCGGGACAGCATGCGCGTGACCGCGAAATCGGAAAGCGATTCCGCGATATCAGGCGCATCGCTCAGCCTGTGGGGGCGGAGCGTCAGCCGGGCGGTCGAGATAACCGGCGCAGGGCCGGGCATCATCGGCTTGACCTCCGGCCTTTGCAGCGCAGTCGTGCTCATGCGATGTTCCCCCAGCTTCGGAGGGACATCCAGGTCTTGCGGTCGAGCCTGTACCATTCGACCGGCACGTTACTGCCGAGCGCCAGCGAGGCGGCGAGCCCCGATCCCTGGAACTGGAAGCCGCACTTCTGGATGACGCGGCGCGAGGCGACATTCATTACCCGGCAACGGGCATCGATCTGATCGACGTCCTGACGGGTTCTGAACACCATATCGACCAGGGCATGGCAGGCCTCGGTCGTATAACCCTTGTTCCAATAGGGCTCGCCCAGCCAGTAACCGATCTCGACGGTTCTGCCGTCCGCATGCGGCTCGACGCCGCAGCAGCCGATAAAGGCGCCGTTTTCAGCCTTGGTGATCGCATAGACGCACTTGCCAATATCGCCATTTTTCGTGCGACGCACGAAGTCAGCAGCATCATCGGCGGTATAAGGGTGCGGCATACGCGATACCATGGTGGCGACTTTGGCGTTGTTGGCGAGATGGGCAAGGGCGTCGATGTCTTCTTCGTGGGGCGCGCGCATGACGAGCCTTTCCGATAACAAGACAGGGCAATCGGTCCTTAACCGTTCCGGCCTCAGCCGTTCTTCGGAAGACCGCTGGTCTTCCCGGGGAGACCGTGATTGGTCTGCCCTTAACAATTCGCCTTGCATGGTTCAGTCCTCCTTGAGGGGTAAAGAAAAAGGGGAGATGGCGCCCCATCTCCCCTGTTTTCTAGACTGAACCTGATACGGCCAGCCGGGTCGATGAGACGCCGGCTGTTTTTGAGCGCTACCGGCTTATTCCGCTGCTTCCGCTTTCGGCATGACAGACACGTAGACGCGACCGTTGGCCTTCGTTCGGTAGTTCACATTGCCGGCGGTAAGTGCAAAAATCGTGTGATCCTTGCCGAGGCCGACGTTGGAACCCGGATGCCACTGCGTCCCGCGCTGACGCACGAGGATGTTGCCTGCGATGACGGCTTCGCCGCCGAACTTCTTCACGCCAAGGCGCTTGGATTCGGAATCGCGACCGTTGCGCGAGGAACCGCCAGCTTTTTTGTGTGCCATTGGAGTTCTCCTTTAAACCTTGTCCCGTTGATCTTACTTGGCAGCCACGATGTCCGTGATACGGACGACCGTGTGATGCTGACGATGGCCGCGCGAACGCTTCGAATTCTGACGGCGGCGCTTCTTGAAGGCGATGACCTTCTTGCCGCGGTTCTGTTCGACGACTTCTGCCTTGACAGAGGCGCCGGTTACGAAGGGCGCACCGATCGCAGCGTCGGCGCCTTCGCCGATCACGAGCACTTCGGTGAATTCAATGGAATCGCCAGCGGTG
The DNA here is from genome assembly GCF_023006465.1 of Rhizobium sp. PRIMUS64. NCBI lineage: Bacteria > Pseudomonadati > Pseudomonadota > Alphaproteobacteria > Hyphomicrobiales > Rhizobiaceae > Rhizobium > Rhizobium sp. PRIMUS64. The sequence continues at coordinate 4,866 of NZ_JALBGX010000031.1, forward strand.
GCTTCCAGCTTTTCGATGGTCAGCACGTCGTTGGCTGCCACACGGTACTGTTTACCGCCGGTCTTGATGACTGCGAACATTTTTTATCCTTTCATGTTCGTTCCAGCTCTCCTCGCCGATTGAGCGAGGTGGCCGTCTTTTTATCAGTCGAAGTTAAGCAGGGATTTCAGAGGTCTAATCCTCGAACTCTTCCTGCCGGTGAAGCGCCCCACGCAAACGCAGGACGAGCTAGGCACGGATTTCTCCAAACCTATTGCGCAGCCGAGATACGCGAGTGACAAAAAGCTGTCAAGGCAAAAGGATGGAATGGTTCGACTTTTCGGCTTGCCAGCCTGTCATTTGCCCGTTATGAGAACGCCCGCGCCGAACAAGCGCCGACCAGACCGCGGAGAGGTGGCAGAGTGGTCGAATGCACCGCACTCGAAATGCGGCATACCTGCAAGGGTATCGTGGGTTCAAATCCCACCCTCTCCGCCATAAATTTCCCGGGATTATTAACGTTTGAGATTACCGGGAGATTGCCGTGACCGGCGGTCAGAATCGCATGCATTCCAAGGCCGCACCAGAGCCGTTCCCGAATCAAAACATCGCGCTTTGCTTGCGCTGATTCTGCCCGATATCCATTGAGCGAAACAGGCAGGAGACAAATATACGGGTGGCTCTTAGTGCGGGATCTCGTCAGTTACCCAGCGCCTTCTTCACCCAGACTCCAACCTCATCACCGCTGCTCATATCTGCCTGCACCAGCCCATCTATCATGAAGGTCGGCGAGACGTGGATGCCGTTCTGCCGGGCATATTTGCAGTGCCACTTGATCTCCCGGTCGAGATCCGGGATTGCGAAGGCTTCTTTCAGCTTGACGCCGCTGTAGCCTTCCAGGCGCTCGATGATCTGGTTCGGCGTCACATCCATATTCGGGCCGCCGGCGTGACGCTCGAATTCGAACTCCTCGCGATGGGCTGCAATGGCGGCCATCACTTTCTTTGCTGTCTGCTTGCCGCCTTCCAACGTTGAGGCTGCGATGATGCAGCGGACGAGGACGCCCGAATACATATGCCAAGGTTGCGATTGCAGGCGGATCTTCACGGTGATCTTGTCCTCGCCGGCCTGGCCGAGCAATTCGTCGAACTTGTTGAACGCTCTGACCGAGTAGGGGCAAGTCGGCTCCAGAAAGGCTTCGAAGATGCGGGGTCCAGTGCCCCAAGTCAGCGGATCTGCATGCCAGGAAGTGGTCGTCATGGAATTCCTCTCTGAGGGTAAGGTATCCGGAGCAACTTAGGTCACCAGGCTCCAGAAGCCATGCTTCTTGCCGTGCCGACGTTTGAGTTCCGCGACATAGAGGTCATGGGATCGAGTGTTGCCGAAGTCATCGATATGAGGCGCAAAGGATGCACAGTCCGCCAGATGCCTCGCCGCATGCTTATAGCGGCCGGACCGGCCGCTATCGAGCGCGAAATCGATCATGGAGCGCAAGACAATGGTGGCCGCGAGCGGATGTTTCTCCGCCAGAGCTTCGGCCGCCAGCGTCATCAGCTCATAGAGATTGCCATCCAGTTCCGCCTTCCTGCTCGCTACAAGTTTTGCCGCCTCGGCAGGCGCCGGCCAGTTGAGAAAAAACGCAAGTGCCTGGTGGACGTCAGGAAAAGCCCGAACATGGACAAATGCCTTCTCCTCGGCCTCAAGATCGTCGAAATCGGGCAGCCGCTTGAGGAAAGCCTTGAGGTGCTCGCCATGCAGCGACTGCTCGAAACATGTCCATCTATAGGTCTGCGCCTCCGCTGCACGCCCCAGGGCCTCGAGCGTCTCAACGCGCGCGCGCTGCCATTCGAATGGCATGTCGGCCCAGCCTCTCCTGTCGGCCTCATCCAACGTCTCAAGCGCTTCCTTCGCCCGACCGGCCGAGAGCAGACGATTGGCGATGTCGGCAGCTATCATCGGCGCCTTGCGCGCATCCTCGGGGTGTTGGCCAATGTAGGCATCAACATCGCCCTGGGCGTCGGCAATTTCCTGCAAGGCTATGCGCACCGTCAGGTCTCGCTGAGTGCCGTCGATCTCATCTTCGTAAAGGGGGCCTGCGCCGCCCCAGCCGATGATCTCGCGCTTGTCCTCCGCCGGCTTGTCTTTCGGCTCCTTGGACCATTGGATGAAGAGGGTTTTCAGGCAATCGAGACCATCCTTGCCGAGAGCTGGCGCCATCGCCACAATCAGGTTGTCGTACTGGCCGTAACCATCGTCTTGCACGGCTTTGAACACCTTCTCGGCCAGGACATTGGCGTCGATCTTGGCGGACGCGGCGATTGCGGCAGCATCCTCGCAAGCCTGATGAAAACTTTGGATGACAGAACCGCTGCTCTCGTTGGATCTCTCAAAGATCGAATTCGCCAGGGCGAGGAACTGCCATATCAGTTCGAAAGCCTCCTGGGGATCATCGGCGGCAACCGTCTCTGTGATCGTCTTGCGCTGCGTTTCCAGGTCGCTCTTCAGCGCCTTCACTTTGCGCCAGTTGATGAGGGTGCGAGCGCGGGCGATGCTGGCAAGCCGTTTTCGTACCTCACGCGCGACCTCGGCGCTGCCGTGATTGCCGGCAAGCTCCATTCGAAGCCGTCGCTTGTGGGCAGCACTGCCCATGCTGATCTCGACCAGCAGCTCGGCAAGGCGCTGCGCACCAAGGGATTCAAGATTCTTCGCATTGAGTGTTGTCTTGGCTGCCATCGGTCATCGCTGTCGTTTCTGCGATGACCCTACCCTGCAGGCGGTACGAGGCCAAGGTCCGGGAATGTGCACAGGGATAATCCTCTGTGCCTCGCTATTAGCTAAAAACTAACGCTGCCTCGTAACGACTCCTAAAGCCGGTTTTGGCACCTTGTTGCCTGTCGAATATTGCTTCCAAATTTCTCGCTGGGGTTGATTATGAGTCATAATAAAGACGCCTGGGTCAGCCAGCGCGCTTATTCACTATGGGAATCGGAAGGCAGGCCGGATGGGCGTGGGGAAAGCCATTGGGCGCAGGCGCTGAGGGAGTTCGAGCAGCTGGAGCTGACGAAGGCCTCGCCTGATGGAAACGATCTCATCGAGAAGCTGAAGGCAGCCGGGCGGCTGATGCGGATCTATGACGAGGCGGCGCCCGCCGTTGAGAACGACCGGCAGATCAAGGCGGCTCGCTAGGCCGTATTTTTCAATCTCTGGGTTGCCGAAATATTCAGCGGCATTCCAGGCGGACGATCGGCCTTGCCGGCAGGCGTCTTGCCACCTCGACGAAACCGGCATCCAGAAACATCGACAGCGTTCCCGGATAAAGCTCGGCTCCGTTCGAAGCACGGGCTGCCTGATCGACAGGGTAGGCTTCGAGACATTCGGCGCCGTTCGCGCTTGCGAATTCGACGGCGTGTTTCAATAACAATCGCGACAGACCCTGCCGCCGGAACGGCTTGCGGACGATGAAGCAATTGATCGACCAGACCGGCTTGTCATCCACCGGCGCAAAGGGTTTTGAACGGCGCAGCCGGTCGAATACGGCGCGTGGCGCGACACCGCACCATCCGGCCGGTTCATTCTCGTGATAACCGAGAATACCGGGCGGGCGCCGTTCGGCGACGAGGCTTCGGAACCAGTTGCGATTTCCCTCGCCCCATCCTGCCTTGTAGTCGGCATTCGGTCGATACCAGTAGGCGCAGCGACAATTCCGGCCGTCGGCGCAATCGTCGAAGACCGCTTCGATATCGGCCAGGCGGTCGGTGGTTGCGGGGAAGAAAGAGAAGCGATCCTGCATCCGGGCAAATTATGGCGCGGGCGGGTGATCGGCAAGCAGTCGCCCGTGCCGGCCGATCAGCCGCGGCGGCCCACCAGCTTGAAATGCTTATTCTTTAGCGGCCGACGTCGTCCGGTTGTCGCCGCCGGTCGGCATTCGCCGGCGTGCGGCTCGCCCTGACGCTACTGGCGTGCGGCCCAGCTCAGACCACGCCGCAGGATGAGGGGCATGTAGGGATGATCGAATTCGGCTGCGACATGGCCGAGGGCGGAATAGAAGATGCGGCCGGCACCGAAATGACGCTTGAAGGCGACGGGCATCACGACATTGCGGGCTGCCGGATCGTAGGCGCCGGTGAAGGTGGTGGTCGCAAGGATTTCGACTGTGGGATCATAGTGGAGATAATATTGCTCCGAACGATAGTCGAAGTCGGGAATGCCCTCCATGACGGGATCGTCCTGGCGGGTGACGGCGACGCGGAAGTCGATGATATTGCCGGGATGGGCGACCCAAGTGACGCCGGAGACATAACGGAAAGGCGCGCTCTCCTTGAAGGATGTGGCGAGTGCGCCGTGATGGCCGGCAAGCCCGAGCCCGCCGCGCACCGCTTCGACGAGGGCGCTAGCATGAGGCTTTTCGAGCGTTTCGCCGGTAATGATGGGCACCAGCAGATCGGCCTTCGCCAGCGTTGGAGATCCGAAAATGCCGAGATCGCCGGTTACCTCGACCGCAAAATCGTCCTCGCGCAGAAGGTCGGCGACGATATGAGCGCATTGCTCCGGTTCATGACCTTGCCAGCCGCCCCAAACGACCAATGCCTTCCTCATTCGCGCTCTCCCTGCCTGATGGCTGCAGACCGTTGATCATCACATGGTGGTAGAAGCCCCTTAGATCGCGCGGTTATGCAAATCACGCGAATAATTCATGAATATTGCGGGTCCGGCACACATCGCCCGGACGGGCGGCTTCGGCATTTGACGTATTGTCCGTTTGCGCCGATCGCAGTTCCTTCTTTTTATTGACGTGTATCTCGTTTAGGCTTCTCCCATCTCTCGTGAACAATAGGGTGGTGTATGGCAGGTGAAACGGTTCTTGTCGTCGGCGGCGCCGGCTATATCGGCTCGCATACGTGCCTCGACCTGGCGAACAAGGGCTATAGGCCTGTCGTCTTCGACAATTTTTCGAACGGTCATCGCGAGTTTGTCAGATGGGGGCCGGCCGAAGAGGGCGATATTCGCGACCGCGCCCGGCTGGATGAGGTGCTGGCCAAGCACAAGCCGGCGGCGATCCTGCATTTCGCCGCGCTGATCGAAGTCGGCGAATCGGTCAAGGATCCGGTTTCCTTCTACGAGAACAATGTGATCGGCACGTTGACGCTGCTTTCGGCGGCACAAGCGGCCGGCATCAACGCCTTCGTCTTCTCCTCGACCTGCGCCACTTACGGCCTGCCGCAGAGCGTGCCGCTCGACGAGACCCATCGGCAGGTGCCGATCAATCCCTACGGGCGAACGAAATATATCGTCGAACAGGCGCTTGCCGATTACGACCAGTACAGGAGCCTGCGCTCGGTGGTGCTGCGCTATTTCAATGCGGCCGGCGCCGATTTTGAGGGCCGGATCGGCGAATGGCACCAGCCGGAAACGCATGCGATACCCCTGGCGATCGACGCGGCACTCGGCCGCCGCCAAGGCTTCAAGGTGTTCGGCAGCGATTACGAGACACGCGACGGCACCTGTGTGCGCGACTATATCCATGTGCTGGATCTCGCCGATGCGCATGTGCGCGCCGTCGAATATCTGCTGAAGGGCGGCGATTCCGTTGCGCTCAACCTCGGCACCGGCACCGGCACGACGGTGAAGGAATTGCTCGGCGCGATCGAAGAAGTGTCGAACCGGCCTTTCCCGGTCGAATATATCGGCCGGCGCGAAGGCGATTCGCACACGCTGGTGGCCAATAACGACAAGGCGCGCGACGTGCTCGGCTGGGTGCCGCAGTATGATCTGTCTGAGATCATCCGCTCCGCCTGGGATTGGCATGCAAAATCCAACCAGCATTGAGAAGGCGCGCCGGCCGAACGTCCTGCTGATCACGGCGGATCAGTGGCGCGGCGATTGCCTGTCAGCCGTCGGTCACGCCTGTGTAAAGACGCCTGGTGTCGATGCGCTGGCGCGGGAAGGCACGCTCTTCCGGCGGCACTATGCCGGCGCGGCTCCCTGCTCGCCGGCGCGGGCCACGCTCTATACCGGCCTCTATCAAATGAACCACCGCGTCTGCCGTAACGGTTCGCCGCTCGATGCCCGCTTTGACAATCTGGCGCTGGCGGCCCGGCGGGCGGGATATGACCCGACGCTGTTCGGTTACACGGATACGGCGCCCGATCCGCGCGGGATGGATGCCGGCGATCCGCATCTGACGACCTACGAAGGCGTGCTGCCGGGTTTTACGGCCCGCCAGCTTCTGCCCGAGCACGAAAGACAATGGCTCTCCTGGCTACGGTCCCGCGGCCATGCCGATGCCGTCAGCCGCGATATTCACATTCCCGTCGGTGCGGGAGCGGGAGAAATTTCAAATGCAGCGCCGGCCTATTCGCGCGACGAGACCCAGACGGCTTTCCTGGCCGGCGAGTTCATTCGCTGGGTGGGCGAACAGGACAGGCCGTGGTTTGCGCATGTCTCCTTCTTGCGTCCGCATCCGCCGTTCTCCGTGCCGGAGCCGTTCAACCGAATGTTCAAGCCGGGGGACGGGCCGGTTTTTGCGCGCGCGGCAAACTGCGAAGCCGAACATGACAGTCATCCCTACCTCGCCTATGCCATGCCACGCTCCGACAAGGGCAGCTTCATTCACGGTGCAACGGGGCCGCTCAGCGACTGGAACGGCGAGGATTTCGCTGCGATCCGGGCGATCTATTACGGCATGATATCAGAGGTCGATGCGCAGCTCGGCCGTATCTGGCAGGCCCTCAAGGATGCGGATGCCTGGGACGATACGCTTGTTGTCTTCACCTCCGACCACGCCGAGATGGCGGGCGATCACTGGACGCTCGGCAAGGGCGGCTTCTTCGACGGCAGCTATCATATTCCGCTTGTCATTCGCGATCCCTCAAGCAGTGCTGCGGGTGGGGTCGTCGACAAATTCACCAGCGCTGCCGATATTTTTCCGACACTTTGCCAAAGGCTCGGCGTCGACGCGACGAACGGGCTCGATGGCAGGTCGCTCATGCCGTTTGTCAGGGGTGGGAGCGGACAGAACTGGCGGGACGCGGCATTTTGGGAGTTCGATTTCCGCGACATTGCGCATGGCGAGGCCGAGCGGCATTTCCGGCTGCGGTCCAATGAATGCAATCTCGCGGTGATCCGCGACGCGCGGTTCAAATATGTGCATTTTACCGCATTGCCGCCGCTCCTCTTCAATCTTGCCGATGATCCGATGGAGCTCGACAATGTCGCGGCGGATCCGGCCTATGCGGCGATAAGGCTCGACTATGCCGAGAAGCTGCTGTCGCTCCGAGCACGGCATCTCGATCAGACGCTCGCTTATACCGAACTGACGGAAAGAGGGCCGGTGACCCACCGGCCCTGATGTTAGTCTAGCCGAGCCGAACTAGGGTTCAGCCGAGATAATCGCGCTTGCCGATCGGAGCACCCTGGCTACGCAGGATGGCGTGGGCCGTCGCGACGTGGAAGTAGAAGTTCGGCAGGGCGAAGGTGGCGATGTATTCGTCACCCGGCAGCACGATACCACTCTTTCCCGGCAGGGTGATCTGGCGGGTTTGGGTGCCTTCCAGTGCTTCCGCCGAGAAGCCGGCGAGATAGGCTTCGGTCTTTGCCAGGCGCTCACGCAGGTCGTCGAACGTCGTTTCGTTGTCCTCGAACTTCGGGGCGTCGGTCGCCGTCAGGCGGGCGAGCGCAAATTTGGCGGTGTCGCTGGCGCGCTGATACTGGCCGGAGAGCGGCAGCATGTCGGGCGCAAGGCGAGCGGTGACCAATATGACGGGATCAATATTCTTTTCCTTCGCATAGGCTTCGGCCTTGTCGAGGTAGGTTTTCAGGCTGGCGAGACCGCGCTGGAACATCGGAACGGTGAGGCGATACATCGAAATGGACATCTGTCCTGTCTCCAAAATCTTCAAATGATTGGGTCGCGGCGAGAGGTCGAAGGCGTCTGCGGCCGTGAGCCTGTCTTCGACCCTGCATAGATGGATGCTCGTTTCGTCTTTCACAACACCGGCAATGCGGGCCTCGGTCCTGAAGCCCGCATGGCATTGCGCTCTCATCCATATCTTGACGCCGCTAAAGATACTTGACGCCGCTCCCAGAAAATGGAATGAATATTCCGCAGAGCGGATTTGACGGTTTGTTTGTTCCGTTTTTGTGGAGCGCCGCGGGAGAGGTGGCGCGGGGAATTGCGGCTTCAGAGCAAATGCCTGGAGTTCCGGCGTGAGGAGGGTGCAGCCGGGCACCGCTTTGTGGAGGAAGTAAAATGAAAAAGTTTATCCTGGGCACTGCGATGGCGCTCGTCATGTCGACGACGGCTCACGCGGAAACTGTCGGCGTCTCGATGGCGAAATTCGACGACAATTTCCTGACGGTTCTGCGTAACGGCATGACCGATTATGCAAAGACACTCAGCGGTGTGACGCTGCAGGTCGAAGACGCACAGAACGATGTTTCCAAGCAGCAGAGCCAGATCCAGAATTTCATCGCCTCCAAGGTCGATGCAATCATCGTCAACCCTGTCGATACCGATGCGACCACGGCAATGTCGAAGCTCGCGGCCGATGCCGGCATTCCGCTGGTTTACGTCAACCGTCAGCCGGTCAACGTCGACACGCTGCCGGACAAGCAGGCCTTCGTCGCTTCCAACGAGCAGGAATCCGGCACGCTGGAAACCAAGGAAATCTGCCGCATTCTCGGCGGCAAGGGCAAGGCCGTCGTGATCATGGGCGAGCTCTCCAACCAGGCTGCGCGCATGCGGACCCAGGACGTTCACGACGTCATCAAGACGGATGAATGCAAGGGCCTGGAGATCGTCGAAGAGCAGACGGCGAACTGGGACCGCACCCAGGGCGCCGACCTGATGACCAACTGGCTCTCCAGCGGCATCGAATTCGACGCCGTGATCTCCAACAACGACGAAATGGCGATTGGCGCCATCCAGGCGCTGAAGGCAGCCGGCAAGGATATGACCAAGGTCGTCGTCGGCGGCGTCGACGCCACGCAGGACGCGCTTGCCGCCATGCAGGCGGGTGATCTCGACGTCACGGTGTTCCAGGATGCCGCCGGCCAGGGCAAGGGCTCGCTCGATGCAGCGCTCAAGCTCGCCAAGGGCGAAAAGATCGACAAGAAGGTCTACATTCCCTTCCAGCTCGTGACGCCCGCCAACGTCAAGGACTTCGTCACCAAGAACTGAGGCGAAGGCCAAGCAGGATGCGGGCAAAGCCCGCATCCTTTTCGCCTACCCGTATCCGGAGGAGATGATATGGCCGTCAGCCCGACAACCATGGCCGCCGTGCGCGCGAGCGGCGCAGTTCCGAATGCGGAATATCTCTTGAGCGCCGAGGGTGTCCGCAAGGAATTTCCCGGTGTCGTCGCCCTCGACGACGTGCAGTTCCGACTGAAGCGCGCCTCCGTGCATGCGCTGATGGGCGAAAACGGCGCCGGCAAATCGACGTTGATGAAGATCCTCGCCGGTATCTACACGCCCGACAAGGGCGATATTCGCCTGAAGGGGATCGAAATCCAGCTGAAATCTCCGCTCGACGCGCTGGAGAACGGCATTGCCATGATCCATCAGGAACTGAACCTGATGCCGTTCATGACGGTTGCCGAAAATATCTGGATTCGCCGCGAACCGAAGAACCGCCTCGGTTTCATCGATCACGGCGTGATGCACCGCATGACCGAGGAGTTGTTTACCCGGCTCAATATCGCAATTGATCCTGATATCGAGGTCCGGTTCCTGTCTGTCGCCAACCGGCAGATGGTCGAGATCGCCAAGGCGGTTTCCTATAATTCCGATGTGTTGATCATGGACGAGCCGACTTCGGCGCTGACGGAGCGCGAGGTCGAGCATCTTTTCCGTATCATCCGCGACCTCAGGGCCCAAGGCATCGGCATCGTCTACATCACCCACAAGATGAACGAGCTCTTCGAGATTGCCGACGAGTTTTCCGTCTTCCGCGACGGCCGATATATCGGCACGCATGCCTCAACCGACGTCACCCGCGACGATATCATCCGGATGATGGTCGGGCGCGAGATCACCCAGATGTTTCCCAAGGAAGAGGTGCCGATCGGCGAGGTCGTGCTCTCCGTCAAGGATCTGTGTCTCAACGGCGTTTTCAAGAACGTCTCCTTCGAGGTCAGGGCCGGCGAAATCCTCGGTGTGGCCGGCCTGGTCGGCTCCGGCCGGTCGAACGTCGCCGAAACGCTGTTTGGCGTGACGCCGGCAAGTTCCGGCTCGATCGAGCTCTACGGCAAGCCGGTGACCATTTCTTCGCCGACCGAGGCCATCCGCAATCGCATGGCGTTCCTGACCGAAGACCGGAAAGATACCGGCTGCCTGTTGATCCTCGATATTCTCGAGAACATGCAGATCGCCGTTCTGCAGGACAGATACGTCAAGGGCGGCTTCGTGCAGCAGGGCGCAGTCGAGGCAACCTGCGAAGACATGGCAAAAAAGCTGCGCGTGAAAACGCCCAATCTTTACGAGCGGGTGGAAAATCTTTCGGGCGGCAATCAACAGAAGGTGCTGATCGGCCGCTGGCTGCTCACCAATCCGCGCATCCTCATCCTTGACGAGCCGACGCGCGGCATCGATGTCGGCGCCAAGGCGGAAATCCACCGGTTGGTCGTGGAGATGGCGCGAAACGGCGTGGCGGTGGTGATGATCTCGTCCGAGATGCCCGAGGTTCTCGGCATGAGCGACCGCATCATGGTCATGCACGAGGGACGCGTGACCGGTTTCCTCAATCGCGACGAAGCAACGCAGATAAAGGTGATGGAGCTGGCTGCGCAGTGATGCGTCGACGGCGATCGTCCAAGGGAGGTTTGACATGACTACCAAGGCAGCAGAGAGCGCGGCTCCGCTCGCAACCCGGCAAAGGCGGCGGCGCATACCGACGGAACTCAGCATTTTCCTCGTGCTCGTCGGCATCGCACTCATCTACGAAGTGCTCGGCTGGATGTTCATCGGCCAAAGCTTCCTGATGAATTCGCAGCGTCTGACGATCATGATCCTGCAGGTCTCCGTCATCGGCATCATCGCCGTCGGCGTCACGCAGGTCATCATCACCGGCGGCATCGACCTTTCGTCGGGTTCGGTCGTCGGCATGACGGCGATGATCGCAACGAGCTTTGCCCAGTCCTCGACCTGGGGACGGGCCGTCTTTCCCTCGCTGACCGACCTGCCGGCTTTCGTGCCCATCGTCGTCGGTCTGCTGATCGGGGCGGCGGCCGGCCTCGCGAACGGCGCGCTCATCGCCTACACCAAGATCCCGCCGTTCATTGCCACACTTGGCATGTTCGTTTCGGCCAGAGGCGTGGCGAAGTGGTATACGAAGGGACAGCCGGTTTCCGGGATCACCGAGCAGTTTCATTTCATCGGAACGAAAGCCTGGCCGGTTGTCGTCTTCCTGGTCGTTGCACTGATCTTTCATATCGCGCTGCGCTACACCCGCTACGGCAAGTTCACCTATGCCATCGGCGCGAATCCGCAGGCCGCGCGTGTTTCCGGCATCAACATCGAGGCTCATCTCGTCAAGGTCTATGTGATTGCGGGATTGCTTGCCGGCCTTGCCGGTATCGTCACGGCGGCACGTGCTGAAACCGCGCAGGCCAGCATGGGTGTCGGATATGAACTTGACGCGATCGCCGCGACCGTCATCGGCGGCACTTCGCTCACCGGCGGTGTCGGGCGCATTACCGGCACGGTCATCGGCACCATCATTCTCGGCGTCATGACCTCCGGCTTCACCTTCCTCAGGATCGACGCCTACTACCAGGAGATCGTCAAGGGCCTCATCATCGTCGCGGCTGTTGTCATCGACGTCTACAGACAGAAGAAACGGCGCAAGCACTAATTTCCGGCAGCGTGATCCGATAGTTTTGCGGGGGCCTCGGCCCCCGTTCCGTTTTGAGAGCATGATGCCGAAGAATGTGAGCGGTTTTCGGACGACATCACGCTCTAACTATTTAACTTAGAAGAGCATTCAGATTTTAAGCCGAACTGGCCGAAAATCATCCTGTTCCAGCGTCGATGACGGATTTTTAAAAAAAGAGGTGGCGAATTCCGTCAGCTTTTCTATTCTGCCGCTTCATTCGCCCGCTCGGGCAGCGCAGGAAGACAGATGCAATTCGTATTTGACGGTCACAACGACGTTCTCCTTCGACTCTGGACACATTCAAAAGACGGCAGCGACCCGATCGCGGAATTCGCAGACGGCACGACGGTCGGCCATATCGATGCGCGTCGCGCCAGAGAGGGCGGTCTTTCGGGCGGTCTCTGCGCCATCTACATTCCCTCGGGCGATCTCGTCTTTGCCGATCCGGATGCTAACGGTCGCTATATCACGCCGATGGCGGCACCTCTTGATCCGCTGCCTTCCCTTGCCATCGCCAATGAAATGGCGGCGATCGCGCTGCGGCTCGACGAGGCTGGCGCCTGGCGGCTCTGCCGGACGGTGAAAGATATCCGCGGCGCCATGGCGGATAACATTTTTGCCGCCGTCATGCATATGGAAGGTTGCGAGGCGATCGGCGCCGATCTCTCGGCGCTCGAGGTATTCTACGCGGCGGGGCTGCGGTCGCTCGGGCCGGTCTGGAGCCGGCACAATGTCTTCGGTCACGGCGTGCCCTTCGCCTTCCCAATGTCGCCGGACACGGCGCCCGGCCTGACCGATGCCGGCTTCGCGCTGGTGAGGGAATGCAATCGCCTCGGCGTCCTGATCGACCTTGCTCATATCACCGAGAAGGGTTTCTGGGACGTGGCGAAGACGACGGATCAGCCGTTGGTCGCCACTCATTCCAATGCCCACGCCCTGACGCCGGTCGCGCGCAACCTGACAGACAGGCAGCTCGATGCGATCCGCGAAAGCCGCGGGCTCGTCGGCATCAATTATGCCACCGCCATGCTGCGTGCCGACGGCCGCTCGGACAGCGATACGCCGCTTACCGACATGATCCGCCATATTGACTATCTCGTGAACCGCATCGGCATCGATTGCGTGGCGCTCGGATCGGATTTCGACGGGGCCACCATTCCAGAGGAAATCGGTGATGCGGCTGGCAATCAGAAGCTGATTGCCGCTCTCAAGGAGGTTGGCTATGCTGATGCCGACCTCGCAAAACTTGCCCGTGAAAACTGGCTTCGCATTCTGGCCCAAGCTTGGCGGGAGGACCGCGCCTAAGCCTTTCCTAATCCAATCAAAAAACAGGGGAACAGACCATGATGATGACCAAACTCAGCCGCAATTTTCGCATGCTATCCGCCGGAGCCGCGCTATCGCTGCTGATGATGGCGGCACCCGCCGCCTTCGCCGAGACGCCGAAGGATACGCTGGTCGAAGGATTCGCCATCGACGATATCATCACGATGGATCCTGGCGAGGCTTTCGAGCTTTCGACGGCTGAAATCACCACCAATAGCTACAGCCTGCTTGTTCGTCTCGACATGGACGATACGTCGAAGGTGAAGGGCGATCTGGCCGAGAGCTGGAGCGTTTCCGATGATGGCCTCACCTATACGTTCAAGCTGAAGTCAGGCCTGAAATTCGCCTCCGGCAACCCGGTCACCGCCGAAGATGTCGCCTGGTCCTTCGAACGCGCCGTCAAGCTCGACAAGAGCCCGGCCTTCATCCTCACCCAGTTCGGCCTGACCGGCGACAACGTCACGGAAAAAGCCAAGGCTGCCGATGCCGGCACTTTCGTCTTCACGGTCGACAAGGCCTATGCGCCGAGCTTCGTGCTTAACTGCCTGACGGCAACCGTCGCTTCCGTCGTCGACAAGAAGCTGGTGCTTGAGCATGTGAAGGCCGTGACGCCGGATGCCGAGCACAAATACGACAATGATTTCGGCAATGAATGGCTGAAGACGGGCTATGCCGGCTCCGGCGCCTATAAGCTGCGCGAATGGCGCGCCAACGAAGTCGTGGTGCTGGAGCGCAACGACAATTACTATGGCGAAAAAGCCAAGCTCAATCGCGTCATCTATCGCTACATGAAGGAAAGCTCGGCCCAGCGGCTGGCGCTCGAAGCAGGCGACATCGATATCGCCCGCAACCTCGAGCCGGGCGACATCGACGCCGTTTCGAAGAATGCCGATCTGGCGACAACGAGTGCGCCGAAGGGCACGATCTATTATGTCAGCCTGAACAACAAGAACGAGAACCTGAAAAAGCCGGAAGTTCAGGAAGCCTTCAAATACCTGGTTGACTACGATGCGATCGGCGCAACGCTGATCAAGGGTATCGGCGAGATCCACCAGACTTTCCTGCCGAAGGGCCAGCTCGGCGCGCTCGATGAGAATCCCTACAAGCTCGATGTCGCCAAGGCCAAGGAACTGCTCGCCAAGGCCGGCGTACCCGATGGTTTCTCGATCACCATGGATGTGCGCAATACGCAGCCGGTGACGGGCATTGCCGAATCCATGCAGCAGACGCTGGCGCAAGCCGGCGTGAAGATGGAAATCATCCCCGGCGACGGCAAGCAGACGCTGACCAAGTACCGCGCCCGCACCCACGACATGTATATCGGCCAGTGGGGTTCGGACTATTTCGACCCGAATTCCAATGCCGACACCTTTACCGGCAATCCCGACAATTCCGATGCAGGCACGGTGAAGACGCTCGCATGGCGCAACACCTGGGAAGCGCCGGAACTCGACAAGCAAGCCAAGGCCGCACTTCTCGAACGCGACGCCGCCAAGCGCGCCGCCATATATCAGGACATCCAGAAGAAGTACCTGGCAAACAGCCCCTTCGTCTTCATCTTCCAGCAGACCGAGGTGGCTGGCTACCGCAAAAGCGTGAAGGACTTCAAGCTGGGTCCGAGCTTCGACACCAATTTCGTCGGTCCGATCGCCAAGGAATAATCCGGCGGGATTGAGTGGCTTGAGCACCATCGAAACAACACAGGAGGCGCGGCCCCGAAAGGGCCGTGCCGGCGCCTTTGCAAAGGCGTTAGGGCGGTTTCTGTTTGCCGCCGTCACCACCTATCTCGGCCTGCTGGCCGTCACCTTCTTCATCGGCCGCGTCGTGCCGATCGATCCCGTGCTCGCCATCCTTGGCGATCGCGCGCCCAACCATGTCGTCGAGCGCGTGCGCCAGGAGATGGGCTTCAACCTGCCGCTCTACCAGCAGTTCTTCATCTATATCAAAGGCATCCTGTCCGGCGATTTCGGCAATTCGGTCCTGACGACCAATCCGGTGATGGTCGATATTCGCCGTGCATTTCCGGCGACAGTGGAGCTCGCGACGCTCGGAACGCTGATCGGCGCTTTCGTCGGCGTGCCGCTCGGGGTTCTCGCCGCGGTGCGCCGCGGCAGCATCGTCGACCAGGTGGTGCGGGTCATTGGCTTGATCGGTTATTCGGTGCCGATCTTCTGGCTGGCGCTGATCTCGCTTGTGATCTTCTATGCGCAACTGCGCTGGGTGGCCTTTCCCGGCCGCATCGACATCGTCTTCGAATACACGTTCACGCCGATCACCGGCTTCTACCTGCTGGACAGTGCCTGGCAGGGGCAGTGGGATGTCTTCTATGATGTCTTCCGCCACATCATCCTGCCTGCCTCCTTGCTCGGATATTTCTCGCTCGCCTATATCAGCCGCATGACGCGCAGCTTCATGCTGAACGAGCTTTCCCAGGAATATATCGTCGCCGTACGTGCCAAGGGGCTTTCGGAAACGCGGGTGATCTGGGGCCATGCCCTGCGCAATGCCGCCGTGCCGCTCGTTACCGTCATTGCGCTTTCCTATGCCGGCCTGCTCGAGGGATCGGTGCTGACCGAGACCGTCTTTTCCTGGCCAGGCATCGGGCTGTACATCACCAATTCGCTGCAGAATGCCGACATGAACGCCGTGCTCGGCGGCACGATCGTCATCGGTACGGTCTTCATCGGTATCAACCTTCTGTCCGATCTTCTTTACCGGACGCTCGACCCGAGGACGCGAAACCGATGACGGCCAATGCCAGCCCATCTCCTGCGATGAGCCGCCGCGAATGGCTGCTCTCCGACCGGCCGCAATCGCGCCTGCAGGCCCGCCTCGGCCGCACCTATGTCACCTGGCGGCAGTTCACGGCAAACAGGCTCGCTGTCGTCGGCCTGCTGATCATCGTGGCGCTGCTTTTTATCGCCGCCTTTGCCGATGTGATCGCCACGCATAATCCCGTTGTCGGCGATCTGCGCAACGCCCGCCTGCTGCCGCCCGGCACGGGGGAATTCTGGCTCGGTTCGGATGACCAGGGCCGTGATATTTATTCCCGGCTGATCTACGGATCGCGATTGACGCTCCTTGTCGTCGCGCTTGTCGCCATCATCTCTGCGCCGATCGGGTTGATCGTCGGCACCGTCTCCGGTTATGCCGGAGGCTGGGTGGATGCGACGCTGATGCGCATCACCGATATTTTCCTTGCCTTTCCGAAGCTGGTGCTGGCGCTCGCCTTCGTCGCTGCCCTCGGTCCCGGCATCCAGAATGCGATCATCGCGATTGCGATCACCTCCTGGCCGCCCTATGCGCGCATCGCCCGCGCCGAGACGCTGGCGGTCCGGCGTTCCGACTATATTTCGGCGGTGAAGCTGATGGGCGCCTCGCCGCTTCGCATTGTCGTGCGCCATGTCATGCCGCTCTGCATTTCCTCGCTGATCGTGCGCGTGACGCTGGACATGGCGGGCATCATCCTGACGGCGGCCGGTCTGGGTTTCCTCGGCCTCGGGGCGCAGCCGCCGCTGCCGGAATGGGGTGCGATGATCGCCTCGGGCCGGCGCTTCATCCTCGATCAATGGTGGGTCGCAGCGATGCCCGGCATCGCCATCCTCATCGTCAGCCTCGGCTTCAATCTCCTTGGCGACGGCCTGCGCGACGCGCTCGATCCGAAGGAGAGCGGCCAATGACGACACTTCTGACGGTGGACAAGCTCAAGGTCAGCTACCCCACGCGCACGGGCGTGATCGAGGCCGTGCGCGGCGTCTCCTTCACGCTCGGCAAAGAAAGGCTCGGCATCGTCGGCGAATCCGGTTCCGGCAAGTCGCAGACCGGACGGGCGATCATGGGCCTGACGCCGAAACACGGCATCGTCACGGCCGACAGGCTTAATTTCAACGGCATCGATCTGATCAATGCGTCTGCCGGCGAAAGGCGCAGGCTGCGGGGCAAGCGCATCGCCATGATCCTGCAGGATCCGAAATATTCGCTCGATCCCGTCATGTCGATTGGACGGCAGATCTGCGAGACGCTGCGCACACATGAGAAGGTCGGCAAGGCGGAGGCGCGCGAGCGCGCGCTCGACATGCTGGAAGCGGTGCAGATCCGCGACCCGAAGCGTGTCTTCGACCTGCATCCGCACGAGGTTTCGGGCGGCATGGGGCAGCGGGCGATGATCGCCATGATGCTCATTGCCGGACCTGAACTGCTGATTGCCGACGAGCCGACCTCGGCGCTCGACGTGACGGTGCAGCTCGACGTGCTGAGGATCATGGACAAGCTGGTGTCCGAGCGTGGCATGGGGCTGATCTTCGTCTCCCACGATCTGAGGCTGGTCTCTTCCTTCTGCGACCGCGTCATCGTCATGTATGCCGGAAAGATCGTCGAGGAACTGGCGGCGGCCGATCTCAAACATGCGCAGCATCCCTATACGCAAGGACTGCTGAATTGCATGCCCGAGATCGGTGCAAACCGCCATCCGCTGCCGGTGCTCGACCGCAAGCCGGAGTGGGCGGCATGAGCGCAGCTCTTCAAGTCGACAATCTCAGCGTCGTCTACGACCATTTTCATGCGCTGAAGGATGTCAGCATCGCCGTCGAACGCGGCGAATCCTTTGGCCTCGTCGGTGAGTCCGGCTCGGGAAAATCGACCTTGCTGCGGGCCGTTGCCGGGCTTGCGCCGATCAGCGGCGGCGCGATCCACATCGACGACGAAGTGTTGAAAGGTTCGAAGCGCAGCAAAGTCTTCTACCGGCGCGTGCAAATGGTCTTCCAGGATCCTTATGGTTCGCTGCATCCGCGCCAGACCATCGACCGGCTTCTGCTCGAACCGCTTGCAATCCACGGCATCGCCGACAGCGAGAAGCGCATCGCCCGGGCGCTCGACGAGGTCGGCCTCGGCAATGGTTTCCGTTTCCGCTACCCGCACCAGCTCTCCGGCGGCCAGCGCCAGCGTGTGGCGATCGCCCGGGCGCTGATCGTGGAACCGTCAATCCTGCTGCTCGACGAGCCGACATCAGCGCTCGACGCCTCGGTGCAGGCCGAGGTGCTGAACCTGCTGGAGCAGATCCGACGCGACCGCAAGCTCACCTTCGTGATGGTGAGCCATGATCTCGGTGTCGTCACCCATATGTGTGAGCGGCTCGCCGTGATGCGCAACGGCGCCGTCGTCGAGCGGTTGAGCTCGCAGGAACTGGCGACGGGTGCGGTTCACGAGGATTATACGAGAAATTTGATGATCGCGAGCAAGGGTTTCGTCAAAGCCTGAAGGCCAATCTTTTCAAACCTTTGAAAAGAAAAGATCGGCGGCGCTGTTAAGGATAATGTTTTCCTAAAAGACGACCATTCAACTAGACTATTGACAGCTGCCTTGCTTCTGTCATGATCCCGTTAACGTTTGTTAGCTTTCGTGATCGATGGAGGTTGAAGCATGTTCTTTCTCGGTGGGATGACCATGGGCTACCTCGATCCTCCCGTGAAAACCGATCGCCGGGAACAGATTTCGGTATCCCTTCCCGCGGAAAAGGACCGCCGGCTGATCGAGGCTTCCTCCAACCCGCCTGAGAAGGAGAGTGCCGTCGAGCGCTCGTTGATCTGGGCATGGCGCACGCTCTGCTAAAAGGGCTGGTTGAATTTTCTCTTCCGTTCGCTCTAGACGGAATTTTATCTCTACCTACTTGATAGAGAAAATAAGAATATAAGCGCGAGCCGCACAACCGGCCGCACGAGAACAACGGAGGCGACATATGGCAGATCTGGGTATTTCGCATGCTCACGTGAACCAGTATGGTTCCGTACCGACCAAGAAGCCGCTCACCACGCGCCACAGGCTTCAGACGGTGCTTCATGGAGCGATCTTCACCGCGGCGTTCCTGTTCGTCGTGGCCATGGTTTGCGGCGTCGTCGGGTAATCCGGTGGATGATTAAGCGTCGGCAGGTGCCGGCGCTGCGGCGGTTTCCGCCCTTATTGAATTCCGAACATTAATTTGTCTCGGCTTTCCCACTCATCATCATTCTTCTATTCTTTTCACGCCATCCAAAGCGCGCCACGGCGAACTTGCTCATGCGCGGGGTGCAAGCTCGCCCAAATCGCTGTCAGGCGTAGGATCTGGCGATCGTCTTCTTTTCTTTTTCTGAAATCGAAGCTGTTGATCGCCGGGACCAGGGGCCGGCATTTTCGTCATTCCCACCGCCCAGACAAGCTCGCCGGGCAAGCGGTGAACGCCTCTTGACTTGAATTATCCCGATAGTGTCCAAATTTTCGACATGGCTTTCGCGGAGAGGTATCGATGGTCTCGATCCTGTCGGGCCGCGTCCTGAACCAGGGCTTCGCCCGTCTGCATCGCTTGCCAAGTGTCGTTCACCCCCCACTTCATCGATCTTTGAAGAATAGGGCTCCGTTCATGTAGCAGTCATGATAAGCAGTGCAAAAGGCTGAGCAAAACAGCCATAACTTCGTTTGGATCCAGAACCGAACCCATGTCTATTTCCAATCTTTCTCCGAGCCTTTCGCGCGAACCCGAGACGAAGCAGATCGATCATAACGATTCGATCCGCTCGACCTATCTTTCCATCGAGGACATCAAGGCGATGGGCGATGCGGTCGCCCGCAACGGCGTCGACAAGCTGCCGGCTTTCGCTCCCTTCGATTTCTTCGCCCGCCATAAGGAAAACGAGAAGGAAATTCTGCGCGTCTACCGGACCACGGCGACCGACGTCGAAGCCGGCGAGACGATCACGCCGGCGGCAGAATGGCTGCTGGACAATCATTATATCGTCGAAGAGGCGATCCAGGAGGTGCGGCGCGACTTCCCTCGCCGCTTCTATCGCGAATTGCCGACCATGGTCGTCGGCGGCGTCGAGGTGCCGCGCACCCTCGTGCTTGCCTGGCTCTATGTCGCTCATACCCACAGCACGATATCGCAGGAAAGCCTGACGGCGCTGGTCGATGGCTTCCAGGCCAGCGAGACGCTCAGGATCGGCGAACTCTGGGCGTTGCCCTCCCTCGTGCGCTATGTGCTCGTCGAAAACCTTCGCCGCATTTCGAGCCGTGTCGAAGCTAGCCGCCGCCTGCGCCGCCGCGCCAACGAGGCGGCCGATGAATTGGTGCGCCTAACGGATCCAGCCGGGGCGACCGCCTATCTGAAGACGCTGGAATCGCTTGCCGAGGACAATACCTTCTCGACGCAGTTCCTCTATCGCCTGCGCGACGGCTCGCAGACGTCGAGCCTGGCGATCACTTGGCTCGACGCGCGGCTGGAAGAGCTCGGCCGCAACACCGAAGAGACGACGACGGCCGAACACAGCCGGCTCTCTTCCGGCAACGTGACGATGGGCAACATCATCCGCAGCCTTCGCGAGATCGATGACGCCGAATGGTCGGTCTGGGTCGAGCAGGTCAGCCATGTCGACAAGTTGCTCTGGGAGCATTCGGATTACGGCATCCTCGATTCCGGCTCGCGCAACAAATATCGCAAACAGATCGAGAAGCTGGCCAAGCGCTCGCCGCTGACGGAAATGGAAATCGCCCAGCTGGCGCTCGACATGACTGACGCCGCCAAGGCCTCCGACGAGCCGCAGCCGCACGAACCGAATGTCGGCGGCTTCCTGTCCGGCGCGCAGCGGCCGAAGCTCGAAGCACGGGCGAACTATCGCCCGACGGTCATCCAGCATTTTGTGCGCGCCGTGCGCCGGTTCAACTGGCTGGCGATTGCCGTGCCCGTCATGCTGCTGACCATCATCGCCATGGCGATCGTCGGCAAATTCATGGCGAATGCCGGCATGGGTGCGTTTGAAATCGCCCTGCTGCTGATCATGTTCTCGGTGCCGGCGTCGGAGGGGGCGACAGGTCTCTTCAACACCTTGCTATCCTTCTTCGTGACGCCGGCGCGCCTCGTCGGCTACGAGTTCAAGGAAGGCATTCCGGAAGATGCGCGCACGCTGCTCGTCGTGCCCTGCCTGATCTCGAACCGCGACAGCGTCGACGATCACGTTCGCAATCTCGAGGTTCATTATCTCGCCAATCCGCGCGGTGAGATCTATTTCGCGATGCTCAGCGACTGGCCGGACAGCGAGGTCGAGGAAACGCCTGCCGATCTCGAGGTTCTCGATTATGCCAGGCGCGAGATCGCCAATCTCTCCGCCCGCTATGCCTATGACGGCAAGACGCGTTTCTATCTGTTGCATCGCCGCCGCCTCTACAATCCCGCGGAAGGCGTCTGGATGGGCTGGGAGCGCAAGCGCGGCAAGCTGCACGAGCTGAACATGCTTCTGCGCGGCGACCGCGACACGACCTATCTGCCGGGCGCCAATACCGTGCCGGCCAATGTGCAATATGTCATGACGCTCGATGCCGATACGCGCCTGATGCGCGATGCCGTCACCAAGCTCGTCGGCAAGCTCTATCATCCGATCAACCGCCCGGTCATCAATCCGAAAACCGGCCGCGTCGAAAGCGGCTATGGCGTCTTGCAGCCGCGGGTCACCCCGTCGCTGACGACAGGCAAGGACGCGTCGGTCTTCCAGCGCGTCTTTTCGATCAACCGTGGCCTCGATCCTTACGTCTTCACCGTTTCC
The DNA here is from genome assembly GCF_023006465.1 of Rhizobium sp. PRIMUS64. NCBI lineage: Bacteria > Pseudomonadati > Pseudomonadota > Alphaproteobacteria > Hyphomicrobiales > Rhizobiaceae > Rhizobium > Rhizobium sp. PRIMUS64. The sequence continues at coordinate 26,605 of NZ_JALBGX010000031.1, forward strand.
GACGTCTATCAGGATCTCGCCGGCGAAGGCACCTTCACCGGCAAGGGCCTTTACCATGTCGATGCCTTCGAAGCGTCGTTGAAGGGCCGGATCGACGAGAACTCCGTGCTCAGCCACGATCTTCTCGAAGGCTCGATGGCGCGTTGCGCGCTCGTCACCGATCTCGAACTGGTGGAGGATTTCCCGATCCGCTACGAGGTGGAAACCTCGCGCCAGCATCGCTGGGCACGCGGCGACTGGCAGCTTCTCCCCTACATGTTCAATCCGAAATACGGCGTCACGGCACTCGGCCGTTGGAAGATGTTCGACAATCTGCGCCGCTCGCTGACGCCGATCGCCTGGTTCTTCGCCTCCGTGCTCGGCTGGTATTTCATGGGTCCGCTCGGCGCGCTCATCTGGCAGATTCTGCTGATCTTCTGCCTCTTCGTCGCGCCGACGCTGTCGCTCATCAACGGCATCATCCCGCGCACCAGCGATATCATCGCCCGCGCCCATCTCTATACGGTCTGGTCCGATATCACGGCCGCCAACGCGCAGGTTGCGCTGCGCATCGTCTTCATCGCCGATTCGGCTTGCATGATGGCGGATGCGATCGGCCGTTCGCTCTATCGCCTGTTCGTCAGCCGCAAGCTGATGCTGCAGTGGCGGACCGCTGCCAGCGTTCAGGCCGGCGGCCAGGGCACGTTGATCTCCTATTACAAGGCGATGTGGCATGCACCGGCGTTGGCGCTGCTGGCGCTCGGTTTCGCAGCTCTTCCCGGCGACAACGCCTTCCTTGTGGGCATTCCCTTCGCGCTGCTGTGGATCCTGTCGCCGGTCGTCGCCTGGTATGTCAGCCAGTCGGCGGAGACCGAGGACCGGCTCGAGGTCGCCGATTCCGTGTCGAGCGAACTGCGCAAGATCGCCCGGCGCACCTGGCGTTATTTCGAGACCTTCACGACGGCCGAGCAGAACTATCTGCCGCCGGACAATATCCAGGAAACGCCGCATGTGATTGTGGCGGCGCGCACCTCGCCGACCAATATCGGCGTCTATCTGCTTTCCGTCGTTTCCGGCCGGCATTTCGGCTGGTTCTCCTTCGAGGAGACGCTCGAACGGCTGGAGCAGACGATCGCGACGATCGATAGAATGGAGAAATTCCGCGGCCATCTGTTCAACTGGTATCACACCGATACGCTGCAGACGCTGGGGCCCCGTTACGTCTCAGCCGTCGACAGCGGCAATCTCGCCGGCCATCTGATCGCCATTTCGTCGGCCTGCCGCAACTGGGCCGAGGCGCCGTCCGCCCATATGCAGGGTAATCTCGACGGCGTCGGCGACACGGCCGGCATTCTCCGAGAAGTGCTGGCGGACCTGCCCGATGACCGCAAGACCGTGCGCCCGCTGCGCCGGCGCCTGGAGGAGCGCATCGTCGGCTTCCAGAACGCGCTTGCCGCCGTCAAACGCGAGCACGAATTCGCCTCGATCCGCATCATCAACCTTGCGGTTCTCGCGCGCGACATCGAGAAGCTCGCTGCCAATCTCGACCATGAGGTCAAGTCGAAGCAGAGCGAAGAGGTCACCCAATGGGCGGCATCCCTGGTGAAGGTCTGCGAGGCGCATATTTCCGACAGCACCTTCGACCTTTCCAAAGTCGATGCGCTGAGGCCGCGCCTGGTGGCGCTGCGCGACAAGGCGCGCGATCTCGCCTTCTCGATGGATTTCGGCTTCCTGTTCCGGCCGGAACGGCGTCTGCTGTCGATCGGCTATCGCGTCGAAAGCGGTGAACTCGACCAGGCCTGTTATGACCTTCTCGCCTCGGAATGCCGCCTGACCAGCCTCTTCGGCATCGCCAAGGGTGACCTGCCGACGGAACACTGGTACCGCCTCGGCCGCCAGGTCGTGCCTGTGGGGTCGCGCGGTGCGCTGGTTTCCTGGTCCGGCTCGATGTTCGAATATCTGATGCCGCCGCTCGTCATGCAGGAGCGCGGCGGGGGTATTCTCAACCAGACCAACAATCTGGTCGTCGTCGAGCAGATGAATTACGCCCGCAAGCTCGGTATTCCCTGGGGTATTTCGGAGGCGGCCTTCAATGCCCGCGACCATAACCTCAATTATCAGTACACGAATTTCGGCGTGCCCACGCTCGGCCTGAAGCGCGGCCTCGGCCACAATGCCGTCATCGCGCCCTATGCCTCGCTGCTTGCCAGCCAGTACGATCCGCCGGCCGCGCTGGAAAACCTGCAAAAGTTGCGCAAGCTCGGCGCACTCGGCAAGTTCGGCTTCCATGACGCCGTCGATTTCACGCCGACGCGCGTGCCGGAAGGCAAGAAATGCGCGGTGGTCTACAATTATTATGCCCATCACCACGGCATGTCGATCGCGGCGGTCGCCAACGTCGCCTTCAACGGTCATCTGCGCGAGCTCTTCCACGCCGATCCCGTCATCGAGGCGGCGGAGTTGCTGCTGCAGGAAAAGGCGCCGCGCGATATTCCTGTCATGAGCGGCAAGCATGAATCCGACACACCGGCCAGCATCCAGGACGATCTCCTGCGGCCGGAGCTCCGGAAGATCAGCGATCCGGCTTCGCGTGACCGCGAACTGGTCTTCCTGTCGAACGGTCATTATTCGGTGATGCTGACGGCGACGGGCGCGGGTTATTCCCGCTGGAACAATCTTTCCGTTTCCCGCTGGAAGCCTGATCCGACTGAAGACCGCTGGGGCAGCTTCATCTTCCTGCGCGATACCGCCACCAACGAATGGTGGTCGGCGACATCAGAGCCGAAGGGCGTCGAAGGCGAAAAGATCAAGGTCGAATTCGCCGACGAGAAGGCGCAGTTCACCAAGATGGTCGGCGACCTCACAAGCGAGGTGGAATGCATCGTCGCGACCGAGCATGATGCCGAGGCCCGTCGCGTCACGCTGCTCAACATGGGCACGGAAGACCGTTTCATCGAGGTCACCTCCTATCTCGAACCAGTGATTACCTCCGACGATACCGACAATGCGCATCCGGCATTCGCCCGCATGTTCGTCAAGACAGAGATCGGCAAGCGCGGCGACGTCATCCGCGCCGAACGCAACAAGCGCGACCCGAACGAGCCTAATATCAGCATCGCACATCTGATCGTCGACAATGCCGGCGACACCCGCCATACCGAATTCGAGACCGACCGGCGCAAGTTCATCGGCCGTGGCCGCAGCCTTGCCGATGCGGCGGCCTTCGATCCGGGTGCCACGCTTTCCGGCAGCGATGGCTTCATGCTCGATGCCGTCATGTCGCTGCGTCGCACCGTCCGCGTACCGGCCGGCAAGAAAGTCAGCGTGATCTTCTGGACGATTGCGGCGCCAAGCCGCGAGGAAGTCGACAAGGCGGTCAATCGCTACCGTCATCCCGATGCCTTCACCCACGAGCTCGTCCAGGCCTGGACACGCACGCAGGTGCAGATGCGCCATGTCGGCGTCACCTCCCAGCAGGCGGCCGCCTTCCAGCATCTCGGACGCTACCTCGTCTATCCCGACATGCAACTGCGCAAGGACGAGGCGACCGTCGAGGCCGGCCTGCAGTCGCAATCGGCGCTCTGGCCGCTGGCGATCTCCGGCGACTTCCCGATCTTCACGCTGCGCATCAACGATGACATGGACCTCGACATCGCCCGCGAGGCGCTGCTGGCGCAGGAATATCTGCGCTCGCGCGGCGTCACCGCCGATCTCGTCATCATGAACGAACGCGCTTCGTCCTATGCGCAGGACATGCAGCATGCGCTCGACGCCATGTGCGAAAACGTGCGCCGCATGGGCCAGGCCGACGGGTTGCGCCAGCATATCTTTGCGGTTCGCAAGGACCTGATGGAAGAAGCCACTTATCATGCGCTGATCGCGGCTTCCCGCGTCACGCTACACACCAAGAACGGCAAGGTGGTCGACCAGATCAACCGCGCCGTCGCGCTGTTTGCACCCTCCAAGGAGGAACTGCAGGAGATGGAACGGGTCGAGCGCAACAAGGCCCCCGTCAAGCGTGTTGCGCCGGTGCCGCCACCTGTCGTGCCCGCCGTCATCATCGAGGAGGAAGGCGATCTCGACTTCTGGAACGGCATCGGCGGCTTTGCCCGCGACGGACGCGAATATGTCGTTCGGCTGCCTGGAGGTCATGCGACGCCGCAGCCCTGGATCAATGTCATTTCCAACGACAGCTTCGGATTCCACGTTTCGGCCGAGGGCTCGGGTTTCACCTGGAGCGTCAATTCGCGCGACTATCAGCTGACCTCCTGGTCGAACGATGCGGTGGTCAACCGTTCGGGAGAGGCGTTCTATCTCACCGATCTGGACAGCGGTGCCGTCATGACGCCGTTCGCAGCACTTTCCCGCCGGCCGGACATCCGTTTCGAAGCCCGCCACGGGCTCGGTTATTCCGTCTTCTCCAGCGTTCAGCACGATATCGCGCTTGAGCTGACGCAGACGATCGACCGCGAAAAGCCGGTGAAACTGCAACGCCTGCGCCTGCGCAACACCGGTTCGACTGGCCGCAAGCTGCGTCTCTACGGTTATGTCGAATGGATTCTCGGCAGCAATCCGGGACGCACGGTGCCTTTCATCCTGTCGAGCCATGATGAGGAGACGGGGGCGCTGTTTGCCACCAATCCCTACAGCATCGATTTTTCGAACCGCACTGCATTCTTCGCTGCGAGCGAGACACTTTCGAGTTTCTCGGCAAGCCGGCGCGAATTCATCGGTAAGGCGGGGACGATCCAGGCACCGCAGGCCGTCACTTCCGCCGCCGCTCTTTCCGGCGCGACGGAACTCGATGGTGATCCGGCCGCGGCGCTTGCAATCGACATCGAGCTCGGCGCCGGCGAAGAGCGCGACTTCACATTCTTCCTCGGCGATACGCCGACGGAAGAAGAAGCGCGCACTGTCATCGCCGATATCCGCAAGGTTTCGTTCGACGAGACCGTCGAGGCAAACCGCGCCTTCTGGCGGGATTTCACCGGCAGGCTGCAGATATCGACTCCAGATCGCGGGATGAACAATCTCGTCAACACCTGGCTGCCCTATCAGAGCCTCGGCTGCCGCATCATGGCCCGCACCGCCTTCTACCAGGCAAGCGGCGCCTTCGGCTTCCGCGACCAGCTGCAGGACACGCTGGCCTTCGTGCTGCACGAGCCCTCGCTTGCCCGCCGCCAGATCCTGAATGCCGCTTCGCGGCAATTCCGCGAAGGCGATGTACAGCATTGGTGGCTGCCGGGAACGGGTGCGGGCGTGCGTACGCTGATCTCCGACGACGTCGTCTGGCTCGCTTACGCGATCCACCACTATTGCAGCGTCACCGGCGACAAAAACGTGCTCGACGAGGAGATCGCCTTCCTGGAAGGGCCGGCACTGCTCGAAGGCCAGCACGACTCGTTCTACAAGCCGGAGATCTCCGAGAACAAGGCGAGCGTCTACGAACACGCGGCGCTGGCGCTCGATCTCGCCATCGCTCGCAAGGGGGCCAACGGCCTGCCGCTGTTCCTTGGCGGCGACTGGAACGACGGCATGAACCGCGTCGGCGTCGGCGGGCGCGGCACCAGCGTCTGGCTCGGCTGGTTCCTGGCGGGGGCATTGCGCTCTTTCATTCCCTATGCCGAAGAGCGCGGCGACACGGCCCGTGCAGAGCGCTGGTCGGCGCATCTCACCGAGCTGAAGAAGGCGCTGGAAACTGCGGCCTGGGATGGCGGCTACTATCGCCGCGGCACGTTCGACGACGGTGCGCTGCTCGGCTCCAGGGAAAGCCCCGAATGCCGGATCGATTCGATCGCGCAGTCCTGGAGCGTGCTGTCGGGCGAGGGCGATCCAGCCCGCGCCGTCACGGCGATGGATGCGGTGCTCGATCAGCTGGTCGACGAGGATGCCCGCATCATCCGGCTGTTCACGCCGCCTTTCGTCAATTCCGCCAGGGATCCCGGCTATATCAAGGCCTATCCGCCGGGCGTGCGCGAAAACGGCGGGCAATATACCCATGCCGCGACCTGGATCGTGATGGCGCTGGCGGAGCTGAAGCGGGGCGACGATGCCTTCCGCTGCTTCCAGATCCTCAACCCGATCACCCATGCGCTCGACAAGGCTTCAGCGGAGCAATACCGCGTCGAACCCTATGTCGTTGCGGCCGACGTCTACGGAAACGAGCCTTATACGTCGCGCGGCGGCTGGACTTGGTATACCGGGTCAGCCGGCTGGCTCTATCGCGCCGCCGTCGAGGGCATCCTCGGTATCCGGCTGAAGGACGGCCGGATTTACGTGCGCCCGTCGCTCCCTTCGGAATGGGACGGTTTTGCGGCAGAGGTGGAGCAAGGCGGCGGCAAATACCGCATTTCGGTCTCAAAAGCGTCCAATGACAGCGGCTACACTCTGTCAATCAACGGCTGCGAAGTCACCGATCCCGAAGAGGGATATCCGCTCGGATAACAGCGTTCTCCACGCTGAAAAAGACGGCGATTCGCGACGGCCAAAAGGGAACCCTTTTGGCCGTCGTCGCGTTTGCAAATCGGATAATAAGGAGAGACCAATGGCAAGCACGCCGACCCAAGCCATCGTCACGGGGCGCAGTTCCCTATCCGCAGCTGCGTCAGTGCGTGACACGAGGCTCGACGTCTTGCGTGGCGTGGCCCTGATCATGATCTTCATCAATCATGTTCCCGGACAGATTTTCGAATATGTGACGACGAAGAATTTCGGTTTCTCCGATGCCGCCGAGGCCTTCGTGCTGATCTCCGGCATTGCCGTCGGCCTTGCCTATGGGGGCCGCTTCCAGCCGGGCAACCGGCTCACGGTGGCGATCAAGTCGGCAAAGCGCGCCTTCACGCTCTATCTCGCCCATATGATCACCACCTTCATGACGCTGGCGCTCTTTCTCTGCGGTGCGTGGCTGTTTCATAGGCCGGGGTTGCTGGTCGAGATCAATATCCTGGCGGTTTTGATGAACCTGAAGGAAGGCATTCCAGCGCTGCTGCTGCTCGGCCACCAGATCGGCTACAATAATATCCTGCCGATGTACGGGGCGCTGATGCTGATGGTGCCGGTCATCCTGCTCTTGAATGCGCGAAGCCCTTGGCTGGCGCTCGGTGTCTCGGGCACGGTCTGGCTGCTTGCGGGCATCTACGAAGTGGCGCCGCACAACATGCTGATCGAGGGCTATTGGTTCCTCAATCCGCTCTCCTGGCAGTTCCTGTTTACGATCGGCATCGTGTCGATGCTGCATATCAAGCGCGGCGGCACGATCCCGCAGCATCCGCTGCTGCTGACGGTTGCTGCCGGTTACGTTATGCTGTCCTTCATCTGGGTGACCGGCCATCTCTGGATTTTCGGCAACTCGCTGGCAGCACTTGGCCTGCCGCCTGTCATCACCGGTTTCGACAAGACCTTCCTGTCGCTGCCGCGGCTGCTGCATGTGCTGGCGCTGACCTATCTCGTTATCAGCATCCCGGCACTGTCGCGTATCCTGCGCCGTCCTGCGGACCATCCGCTGACGATCCTCGGCCGCCACTCGCTGAACATCTTCGTCGCCGGCACGATCCTCGCCATGATCGGTCAGGTGGTGCTCTACATCACCAACAAGGACCAACTGATCGGTCCGCTCTTCGTGATCGCTGGGGTCGCGACACAATTCGCCTATGCCTATTATCTCGAACGCAAGCGCCAGCAGGGCAGGCTCAAGGGGAAACTTGTCGCCGATACCGCCACCATCCCTGTTCCTGTCCGCATTGGCAGAACGGCAAATGTCTATCGCCAGAACGATCGGAAATAGAGCTCGGATTTGCCCGACATGAAGGAGCCGGCGGCCGATGGCCGCCGGCTCAATTTTGATGAAGGAGGATATCCACCAGCTTGCCGAAGGGATCGCGCATATAGAAGCGCCTGACGCCCCAAGGCTCGTCGGCCGGGCCGTACTCGATCGGGAAGCCTGAGGCCGACATTGCCGCGAAAGCAGCATCGAGGTCGTCGACCTCGATCGAGAGGGCGGGCACCTCCGTTCCGGAACCGCCTTCGCTGGCGATGCTGAGCTGAACGTTCATCGAGCGCGGGGTGCCGAACGTCGTGATCCAGCCGTGATCCATGATGACGTCGAGACCGAGGATATCCTGATAGAAGCGCCGGGCCAGAGTGATATCCGGTGCCTGAATATTGGCGACGATGCGCAGGACCTTCATGGCTTCGCTCCCCGTTGCTCTTCGACTGGCGGAGGTTAGAGCCTTTTCGGGTTAGATTGAACCATTCCGACTCCGTTTGAGCCAACCCGAAGGGCCAGGCATCTTTCCGCCAGGATCAGAGGCGATCGGCTCGGACGTACCAAGGGGTATGCCCTTCGCCAATCGCCTTTGCCCTGACGAAAACCTGCTCCGGCAGAATGCTTCAATCTAACCCGGAAAGGCTCTAGCGGCCGAGGTCGATTGCGGACGAATATTTGGAATTCTGCCGGCTGGCAGAGCTTGAGGGGGAGAACGTATCTGAGCTTTGCCAGCGCCACTGCATCAGCCGACAGACCGGCTACGTCTGGCTGCGGCGCCTGCGGGCGGGCGAGCCGGTGGAGGACTGCTCCCGCCGGCCGCATGCCAGCCCATGGCGCACGGGAGCCGATCTCGAACATGCGGTTGCTTGATATCTGTGACGAGCATCCGGCCTGGGGGCTCGCAAGATCGCCCGCCGGCCGCAGGATCTCTGGACCTTTGCCGCCGTCGGCGACGGGCGTCGGCCCCTCAATCATCCGGCTCCTTTTGGACCAACAGAATACTTCAATCTGAACAGAAAAGCCTGCCAGGTCCCAGAGCAAACAAAAAGGCCGGAAGGAGGTTACCTTCCGGCCTTTATCTTGAAACCCGAACCGATCAGGCGGCTTCGGTGGTATGGGCCTTGCGGACTTCTTCGTCCGTCAGGATGCCGCTGGCGCGCAGCAGGGCGGCGAAGCGGCCGTTGCTGTGGCTGAGTTCGTCGAAGCTGCCCTGTTCGACGACACGGCCGTCATCCAGGAAGAGCACCATATCGGCTTCGCGGACCGTCGACAGGCGGTGGGCGATGATGAAGGTGGTGCGGTTCTGGCGCAGGTTGTCGATTGCGGCCTTGACGCGGGCTTCGGTTTCGACGTCGAGCGCCGAGGTCGCCTCGTCGAGCACCAGGATTGGCGCGTCCTTCAGAATGGCGCGGGCAATCGCGATACGCTGGCGCTCGCCGCCGGAGAGCTTGTTGCCGCGTTCACCGACATGCGTATCGTAGCGCTCCTCACGGGTCTCGATGAAGTCGGCGGCGGCGGCGGCTTCGGCCGCACGGCGCATTTCCTCTTCGCTGGCGCCTTCGCGACCAAGGCGGATATTGTCGCTGATCGAACGGTTCAGCAGGCCCGCATCCTGGAAGACGGTGGCGATGTGGCGACGCAGCGACTTGCGGGTCACCTTGGTAATATCGGTGCCGTCGACGAGAATCTTACCGCCCTGGGCATCATAGACACGCTGCAGCAGGTTGACGAGCGTCGTCTTGCCGGCGCCGGTCGGGCCGACGATCGCAACCGTCTGGCCTGCCTTCACCGAGAAGGAGACGTTATGCAGGCCCTGCGAGCTGTTGCCGAAGCCGAAGGAGACGTCGCGGAATTCGATCGAACCCCTGACGTCCTTGATTTCGCCGTTGCCGGCCGGCTCTTCACGTTCACGCACCGAGTCTTCCAGCGCATAGAATTCCTCGAGCTTGGAACGGGCCTCGAAAATCTGCGTAGCGAACTGGCGCATCAGGTCGAGGCGGCCGATCAACAGGTTGGCGAAGCCGATAAAGGCGATGACGTCGCCGACGCGCAGCTGGCCGGCCTGGACGAGCATGGTGCCAATGATCAGGACCACCATCATCGCGATGGTCGACGCCATACGGTTCAGTGCACTGGCGATCGCCCACCAGTCGAGCACCGGATACTGCGCTTCGAGCAGACGGTCAGCGAAGGATTTCAGCGCCCTGGTTTCGGCCTCGATGCGGTTATAGCTGTGCAGGACAGAAACGTTGCTGATCGAGTCGCTGACATGCGAGAAGACGGTGTGATAATGGTTCTCGACCGAAGCCTGGCCGTCCTTGGTGCGGCTCATGACGACGCGGCCGATCAGCCAGTAGGCGATGGCGAGCACCATGAGTACGGCGGAAAGGCGCAGGTCCATCGACATTGCGGTCGGTATCAGAAGAGCAAGCGCGATGACCGTCGACAGGTGGTTGCGCATGAATTCCAGCCAGAGGCCGAACAGCGTCTCGCAGGCGCGCAGCAATGTATGCAGCGCGTTGGAGGTGCCGCGCTGATGGTGCCAGCCGAGCGGCATGGAAATGATGCGGCCGAAGGCTTCCGTCAACAGCGTCGCTCGCCGGCCATGGGCCAGTCTGTCGGCCTCGCGGGCCACCAGGACGAAGGCAATGGTGTTGAAGACGGCGAAAGTCGCCCACATGAAGAGGATGGGCTTGACCTCACCCTTGCCCGAAATCGCATCGATAATGCGACCGAACAGGATCGGCTCCGCGATGGTGATCGTCGCAAGAACAATGTTTGCGACAACGACCAGGGATACGCGCAGCTTGTAGGCGCCAAGATAGCGCAGAGCTCTTGCATAGACCTTGAATAGCGTCACGTCGAACCTCTTGTGCATCTGCGAAAACGGGATGATGCGATGCTACAAAAGCCTACCTGAACGGGCGATTAACGGAGTAGTCAGGGTTCGATCGATGTGATGATTGCCGCGATCGTATTATCGCAGGATGCGACGAGTGGCCATGACGCCGAAATTGCCGCCTGGCCATATCTCGCAACAATTTGCGCTTGCATTTTATTAAATGTTTAGCACAGCATTAAATTACAGACTGCATTTATTAAAGAAGACCGTTTCGCGACCAGTTTGACCAGCCGCCGACGGCCTCATGCGGGCAACAGGTCCGGGCAAGGGGCATTTTTGTGAATATTGATTCGTTAATTCAATTGCTTGTAATTCTGGAAGAATGCTCAAATCCTGAAGCTGTCGTCACCGAGCTGGAGCAGATCCTCCACGGTTGCGGTTTCGAATATTACGGCCTGCTGCGTCATTTGCCACAGAAACCGGTGCAGCAGAATCCAGAGTCCTGGGCTGCGGCGCTGGCCGGCCGCTGGCCGGAGCATTGGCCGCGGATATATGCCGCGAAAAAATATGCTCTGATCGATCCGATGGTGCGCTATCTCGGCCACGCGCAGCGGCCTTTCCGCTGGCGGGAGGCGATGGCGGCCTTCCACAAGGATGCGCATCAGCGCCGCATGGAGCAGATGATGGTCGATGCCTTCGGCCACGGACTGGAGGACGGCTACATCTTTCCGATCCACGGACGCAACGGTACTCTCGCCAGCCTCAGTCTCGCCGGCAAGCCGATCGAGTTGTCGCCGGTGGAGATCGCATTGTTGGAGGCGGTGGCGCGCAAGGCCTTCTGGCGGTTGCTCGATCTGAAAGGCGAGGCGCCGGCGCTGGAAACCGTCCTGCCGGCAGACACGCCGCTGACGCGGCGAGAGATGGAAATCCTGCATTATCTCGCCGAAGGCATGACTTCGATGGAGATCAGCAAGATGCTGAAGATCTCAAACCACACGGTCGATTGGTATATGAACGGTCTGCAGGATAAACTGAAGGCGAAAAACAGGCAGCAGGCGGTGGCGCTTGCCTTCCGCCACGGCCTGATAAGTTAGAGCAATTCTACATCTCATCGAAGCGAAACGCTCTGGTTTTTACTTTTACGCAACTCCAGACGGAAAACCGCTTCGCACTTTTCCTGGAGTTGCTCCAGCATGGCGAGAAATTGCATTTCGCAGTCGCAAGAGAAATTGAACTTTCTGTAACAAGAAGTTAAGAATTTTCTTCGCGGGTGCAGCATTGCCCGCGCCTGAACGTCTGAGGAGACCGTTTTGCCCATTTCCAAGATTCTCGTTGCCAATCGCTCCGAAATTGCCATTCGCGTGTTCCGCGCGGCCAACGAGCTTGGAATAAAAACCGTGGCGATCTGGGCGGAAGAGGACAAGCTGGCGCTGCACCGCTTCAAGGCGGACGAGAGCTACCAGGTCGGTCGCGGCCCGCATCTTTCCAAGGACATGGGTCCGATCGAGAGTTATCTGTCGATCGAGGAGGTGATCCGCGTCGCGAAACTCTCCGGCGCCGATGCCATCCATCCCGGCTATGGCCTGCTGTCGGAAAGCCCCGAATTTGTCGATGCCTGCAACAAGGCCGGCATCATCTTCATCGGCCCGAAGGCCGATACGATGCGCCAGCTCGGCAACAAGGTCGCGGCGCGCAACCTGGCGATTTCGGTCGGCGTCCCTGTAGTCCCGGCCACCGGACCTCTGCCCGAGGACATGGCCGAAGTGGCGAAGATGGCGGAAGAAATCGGCTACCCCGTCATGCTGAAGGCTTCCTGGGGTGGCGGCGGGCGCGGCATGCGCGCGATCCGCGATCCAAAGGATCTTGCTCGCGAGGTGACGGAAGCCAAACGCGAGGCGATGGCCGCCTTCGGCAAGGACGAGGTCTATCTGGAAAAGCTCGTCGAGCGCGCCCGTCATGTCGAAAGCCAGGTTCTCGGCGATACGCACGGCAATGTCGTGCATCTCTTCGAGCGTGACTGCTCGATCCAGCGCCGCAACCAGAAAGTCGTCGAGCGCGCGCCGGCACCCTATCTCTCGGAGGCGCAGCGCCAGGAACTCGCCGCCTACTCGCTGAAGATCGCCGCCGCGACCAATTATATCGGCGCCGGTACTGTCGAATATCTGATGGATGCCGATACCGGGAAATTCTATTTCATCGAAGTCAATCCCCGCATCCAGGTCGAGCATACGGTGACCGAAGTCGTCACCGGCATCGACATCGTCAAGGCGCAGATCCACATCCTCGACGGCTTTGCGATCGGCACCGCGGAATCGGGCGTGCCGCGCCAGGAGGATATCCGCCTCAACGGCCATGCGCTGCAGTGCCGCATCACCACGGAGGATCCGGAGCATAATTTCATTCCGGATTACGGCCGCATCACCGCCTATCGCTCGGCATCCGGTTTCGGCATCCGCCTCGATGGCGGCACCTCCTATTCGGGCGCCATCATCACCCGTTTTTATGATCCCCTTCTCGTCAAGGTCACGGCATGGGCGCCCAATCCGTCCGAAGCGATCGCCCGCATGGATCGTGCGTTGCGCGAATTCCGTATTCGCGGCGTGGCCACCAACCTGACCTTCCTCGAAGCGATCATCGGCCATCCGAAGTTCCGGGATAACAGCTACACGACACGCTTCATCGACACCACGCCGGAGCTCTTCCAGCAGGTGAAGCGCCAGGATCGCGCCACGAAGCTCCTGACCTATCTCGCCGACGTCACCGTCAATGGCCATCCCGAGGCCAAGGACAGGCCGAAGCCGTTGGAAAATGCTGCCGAGCCGGTGGTTCCCTACGCCAATGGCAATACGGTCAAGGATGGCACGAAGCAGCTCCTCGACACGCTCGGCCCGAAGAAGTTCGGCGAATGGATGCGTAACGAGAAGCGCGTGCTTTTGACCGATACGACGATGCGCGACGGCCACCAGTCGCTGCTCGCCACCCGCATGCGCACCTATGATATCGCCCGCATCGCCGGCACCTATGCACATGCGCTGCCAGGGCTTTTGTCGCTCGAATGCTGGGGGGGCGCGACCTTCGACGTCTCCATGCGCTTTCTGACCGAGGACCCGTGGGAGCGCCTGGCGCTGATCCGCGAGGGCGCGCCGAACCTTCTGCTGCAGATGCTGTTGCGCGGCGCCAACGGCGTCGGCTACACCAATTATCCCGACAATGTCGTCAAATATTTTGTCCGCCAGGCGGCCAGGGGCGGTATTGATCTCTTCCGCGTGTTCGATTGTCTGAATTGGGTCGAGAACATGCGTGTCTCGATGGATGCCATTGCCGAGGAGAACAAGCTCTGCGAGGCGGCGATCTGCTACACCGGCGATATCCTGAACTCGGCCCGTCCGAAATACGATCTGAAATATTATACCGACCTTGCGGTCGAGCTCGAGAAGGCGGGCGCGCATATCATTGCGCTGAAGGATATGGCAGGTCTCCTCAAGCCTGCGGCTGCGAAGGTTCTGTTCAAGGCGCTGCGTGAGGCGACCAGCCTGCCGATCCATTTCCACACGCATGATACATCGGGCATTGCAGCCGCAACCGTCCTTGCCGCTGTCGATGCCGGCGTCGATGCCGTCGATGCCGCCATGGATGCGCTTTCCGGCAATACCTCGCAGCCCTGTCTCGGTTCGATCGTCGAGGCGTTGCGCGGTACGGAGCGTGATCCGGGCCTCGATCCGGAATGGATCCGCCGTATTTCCTTCTATTGGGAAGCGGCGCGTAACCAATATGCCGCCTTCGAAAGCGATCTGAAGGGACCAGCATCCGAAGTCTATCTGCACGAAATGCCGGGTGGCCAGTTCACCAACCTCAAGGAACAGGCCCGCTCGCTCGGCCTCGAAACCCGCTGGCATCAGGTGGCGCAGGCCTATGCCGACGCCAACCAGATGTTCGGCGATATCGTCAAGGTGACGCCGTCTTCCAAGGTCGTCGGCGACATGGCGCTGATGATGGTGTCCCAGGACCTGACGGTTGCCGACGTCGTCAGCCCCGAGAAGGAAGTCTCCTTCCCGGAATCGGTGGTCTCGATGCTGAAGGGCGATCTCGGTCAGCCGCCTTCAGGATGGCCCGAGGCGCTGCAGAAGAAGGCGCTGAAGGGCGACAAGCCCTACACCGTGCGTCCCGGCTCGCTGCTCAAGGAGGCCGATCTCGATGCGGAGCGCAAAGTCATCGAGACGAAGCTGGAGCGCGAGATCAGCGACTTCGAATTCGCTTCCTACCTGATGTATCCGAAGGTCTTCACCGACTTCGCGCTCGCCTCCGATACCTACGGCCCGGTCTCGGTGCTGCCGACACCCGCCTATTTCTACGGTCTCAAGGACGGCGAGGAACTGTTTGCCGATATCGAGCGCGGCAAGACGCTCGTCATCGTCAATCAGGCGATGAGCGCCACCGACAGCCAGGGCATGGTGACCATCTTCTTCGAGCTCAACGGCCAGCCGCGCCGTATCAAGGTGCCGGACCGGGCGCATGGGGCGACGGGTGCGGCCGTCCGCCGCAAGGCGGAGCCGGGCAATGCCGTTCATGTCGGCGCGCCGATGCCGGGTGTCATCAGCCGTGTCTTCGTCTCACCCGGCCAGGCCGTCAATGCCGGCGACGTGCTCGTCTCGATCGAGGCGATGAAGATGGAAACGGCGCTGCATGCGGAAAAGGACGGCACCATTTCCGAGGTGCTGGTGCGCGCCGGCGACCAGATCGACGCCAAGGACCTGCTCGTCGTTTACGCAGGTTGAATGGCTGCCGTCCTCGCAAAGACGCCCATCAGCCGACTTTGCGAGCCGACTCCATTCACTCGATTGTGTACGATCGGCCTGTCAAAAAGTTGATTTTTCGAATGTCCGCAGCCTTCGCGCCTTGCCCGGCGCGGAGGCTTTCTCATAGACTTGCACTCTTACCACCTGCCCCCAAGACCCATCAGGAAATCATCTCCATGAGCAAATTGAAGATTGCCGTCATCGTCGGCAGCACGCGTATCGGCCGTTTTGCCGAGCATCCGGCCAAGTGGATTGCCGCTATCGCCGCCGAGCGCCAGGACATCGAGGTCGAGGTTCTCGACCTGCTCGACTACCCCATGCATTTTTTCGGTGAGCAGCGTGCGACGACCGCTGAAAGCGAAACGGCAGAGCGCTGGAAAAAGAAGCTGCGTGAATTCGACGGCTTCATCTTCACCGCTGCCGAGTACAATCACGCTCCGACGGCGGTTCTGAAGAACGCCATCGACCTCGGCGAGTTCATCCAGAAGCCGGTCGGTTTCGTCGGTT
Organism: Rhizobium sp. PRIMUS64; assembly: GCF_023006465.1. Classification (NCBI taxonomy): domain Bacteria; kingdom Pseudomonadati; phylum Pseudomonadota; class Alphaproteobacteria; order Hyphomicrobiales; family Rhizobiaceae; genus Rhizobium; species Rhizobium sp. PRIMUS64. The sequence goes on from NZ_JALBGX010000031.1 coordinate 42,494, forward strand.
ACGGCGGCGTCGGCGGCGCACGTGCGGTCGAGCATCTTCGCCTGATCTTCGTGGAAATGGGTGCGGCGTCGGTGAAAACGGGCGTGCATATCGCGCTCGGCGAATATCTCGGCGTCCTGAAGGAAGGCAAGAGCCTCAGCGACTACGCGCATCTCAACGAAGCGGCGAAGAACCAGCTCGACCAGCTCACCTGGTGGGGCAATGCGCTGAAGGCGGCGCGCTCGGTCGTCACGGCCTCCTGATTGGAGTTCCAGCAATGCCGGGATGTTCGCATCCCGGCATTAGATCCGGATGATTTTAGGCCAGGTTGGCCTAAAATCTGAATCCAGATCTAAATCAAAGAAATAGAGCATGATGTCGTCCGAAAACCGCTCACACTTTTCGGCAACATGCTCTAGCTCAGATATCGTAAGTATGGGCGGCGTTGATCGTCGAAATGAAACGTTTGGTGCGTTCGCGCTCCGGCGCACTGAAGATCGCTCTGGCGCTGCCCGTTTCGACGACGCTCCCGGCTTCCAGGAAAACCACGTCATTGGCGATCTTAGAGGCGAGTCGGAGATCGTGGGTCGCTATCGCCATCGTCGTGCCTTCGCTGGCAAGTTGGCCCAGCACATCGACCACTTCGGCCGAAAGCTCGGGATCGAGGGCGGATGTCGGCTCGTCACAGAGAAGCACGCGCGGCGACTGCGCCAGTGCGCGGGCGATCGCGACGCGCTGCTGCTGGCCGCCCGACAGTGTCGAAGGCCAGGCATCGGCCTTATGGGTCATGCCGACCTTGGTCAGCAATTCCATCGCACGCTCGCGTGCCTTTTCCCTCGGCCATCTCAGTACGGTTACCAGGCCTTCCATGACATTCTCGATCGCGGTCTGATGCGGGAAGAGCTGGAAATTCTGGAAGACCATGCCGGTCTGGCGGCGGATCTTCTGGATCGCCGGCCAGCTTGTTCGTTTGCCCGGTGCGAAGGCCAGCCTTTCCTCTCCGAGGCGGATGGAACCGGCGGTCGGAATTTCGAGCAGGTTGATGCAGCGCAGAAGCGTGCTCTTGCCGCCGCCCGAAGGCCCGACCAGCGCGGTGACGCTGCCTTCGGGGATGCGGATACTGATATCCTTGAGGATGACCGCATCGCCGAAGCGCTTTTCGATATTGGAAAGCTCGATCATGCGTTTGCCTCCAGCATGCCGCCATAACGCGCGAAGCGGCGTTCCAGCCGCACCTGCAGCTGCGAGAGGACGGAGCTCAGGACGAGATAGATCAGCGCCGCCTCAATATAGAGGATCAAGGGCTCATAAGTGGTGGCGACGATGCGCTGCGCCGCCTGGAAGAGCTCGGGCACGGTGATGGCGGCGGCAAGCGAGGTATCCTTGACCAGCGAGATGAAGGTGTTCGACAAAGGCGGCACTGCGACGCGGGCTGCCTGCGGCAGGATGGTGCGGCTCATCGCCTGGCGCCAGCTCATGCCGATCGAATAGGCGGCTTCCCACTGGCCCTTCGGTACTGAGGAAATGACCGCGCGGATGATCTCGGAGCTATAGGCACCGATATTCAGCGTGAAGCCGATGAGGGCGGCCGGAAAGGCATCGAGCAGGATGCCGAGGCTCGGCAGGCCGTAGAAGATGACGAAGAGCTGCACGAGCAGCGGCGTGCCGCGGATGACCCAGACATAGAAGCGCGCGATGGCCGAAAGCGGCATCGGCCCGAAGAGCCGGGCGATTGCGGTGGCGAGCCCGAGGGCCAGGCCGAAGACGAAGGATAGCAGGGTCAGAGGAATGGTGAAGATCAGCCCCGCCCACAGGAGCGAGGGCAGTGATTCCGCCATCAGTTGGAGCCAGTGCGCCAAGGGAGTTCTCTCTCGTCGGTTGGGTCGTGATACTCGAAATACCCCTCCCCAACCCCTCCCCACAAGGGGGAGGGACTTATCTAGGTGTCGCCTCGCAAGAAATAGCGACCGAGCGGCAGGCCGACGCGATTATTTGGAGATGAGTCGGTCCGTCGGCTAAGCCCCTCCCCCTTGTGGGGAGCGGGTTGGGGAGGGGACTTTTCTTCAGTTCAAATTACTTGGAAACGTCCTGGCCGAAATACTTGTCGGCGATCTTCTTATAGGTGCCGTCGGCCTTGATGTCGGCAAGCGCCTTGTTGATTTCGGCGAGAAGCTCCGGTTCGTTCTTGCGGATGATGACGCCGGAGTAATCGGCATTTTCCTGCTCGGCGACGATCTTCACCGGCGCGTCCGGCTTGTGCTTCTTGAAATCGAGGAAGGAGAGGCTGTCGTTGATCGTGGCGTCGGCGCGCTTGGTCAATACGAGCTGGATCGATTGATCGAAACCATCGGTGCCGACGAGCTCGGCGCCGGCTTCGGTTGCGAGCTTACCGAAGTTGCTGGTCAGCGACTGGGCGGCTTTCTTGCCCTTCAGATCGGCGAAGGATTTGATGCTGTCGTCGCCGTCGCGGGCGATCAGCACGGCCTTGGAGGCGATATAGGGCTCGGAGAAATCATACTTCTGCTTGCGGGTTTCGGTGATGCCGACCTGATTGATGACGGTGTCGTAGCGCTTGGCGTCGAGGCCGGCGATCAGGCCGTCCCACTTGCCTTCGACGAACTCGGCTTTGACGCCGAGCTTGGCGGCGATCGCTTCGCCGATCTCGACGTCGAAGCCGACGAGCTTGCCGCTTTCGTCATGATAGGTGAAGGGCGCATAGGTGCCTTCGGTACCGATCTTGAAGACGCCGGCCGATTTGATGGCGGCGAGGTTTTCACCGGCATGGGCAGGCAGGAGGGCCGCAGCCTGAATGAGGGCGGCGGCGGCGACGGTTTTCAACCAGTTCATTGTTCATTCATCCTTGGGAGGTGTTTCGGATGGGGATAGTTGGCAGAAAATGATGGCGCCGGAAGCGTAGAAAACTGCGAATAAAAGCAGCAACTGCAAATATTTTTCTCAAACGGCCGCTCGAACCGTGAATCCTGCAGAAACAGTCATCAGGCGGTGATGCGGCGGCGCAGTTTTTCGCTGACGATGATGATCAATCCGGCGCCGAGGATCATCGCTGCGCCGACAACCACATTGGGCGTGGGGATGTCGGCCCAGATCAGATAACCCAAGAGGAAGGCCCAGACGAGAGACGTATATTCGAATGGCGCAAGCACGGAGACGGGCGCCTGACGCATGCCTTCGAAAAGGGCGAACTGCGCGCAGCCGGCAACGACGCCGGTGGCAATGAGGAGCGCGAGCTGCGTCATATCGGGGGTCTGCCATGTCCAGATCACGGCAATGCCGGTCATGGCAAGAAAAAAGACGTTGGAAACGGTGAGCTGGATAATGGTCTTCTCGTGCAGCGAGGTCTTGCGCAGCAGCACCATGGCAGAGGCCCAGAGCACGGCCGCCTGCAGCGCCAGATAGACCGGCCAGGAGATGGTGAGGCCGATCGGATTGCAGGCGATAAGGACGCCGACGAAACCGACGCCGACGGCCAGCCAACGTGTCGGCGTGACTTTCTCCTTCAGGATAAGCCAAGCCAGTAAGGTGCCGACGACAGGGGCGGCGTAATAAAGCGTGGTCACTTCGGCAAGCTGCAGGCGGCTTGCGGCGGAATAATAGGAAAGCCAGGCGCAGAGCAGAAGGATACTGCGGGCGATCATCGGCTTGATGATCGGCGATGTCATCGTCTGATGGACGAGCTTGCCGCGGCCATAGGCAAGACAACCGACGAGGATGGTGAGACTGCGGAAAAACAGGATCTGCCAGACGGGAATGCTGGAAGCCAGGATCTTGATGATCGCGTCATGGAAGGTGAACGCCATATAGGCGACGGTCGTGAGCAGGATGCCCAGGCTGACGGAGTTTTTCACGGGGAGAACGCACCAGGTGGCGGATATGCCGGCGGGAATCGGGAATGACCAATCGATATTCCCGCCTCTCGGACCGGTCAATAGGGCTTATTCCTTCCGGTAGTGGAGCTTTATTTCCAAACGTCAGAAAACGTGTAACCGTGCATATTGCCTGCATGATCATAAGCGTTTATGCACGTTTTTAATTTGTAAGCTACGAACTCGGTAGGAACATGCAGGATTTTCTGTTGCGAGAGCGCCAAGGCGTGATTTCCGAGAGGCTGCGGCTGAATGGCCGCGTACTGGCGACGGAGCTTGCGCTCGAATTTGGGGTCTCCGAGGATACGGTGCGTCGGGACCTACGCGAGATGGCAGCGGCAGGGCTCTGCGAGCGGGTCTATGGCGGTGCATTGCCGGTCTCGCCGGCGCATGGAAGCCTGACGCAGCGTATCGGCTTTGCCGCAGACCGGAAACAAGCGCTGGCGCGCGCTGCGGCAAAGCAGATTGCCGCCGGCTCGACCGTGTTCTTCGACGCTGGCAGCACCAATCTGGCGATTGCCAACGCATTGCCGGCCGAACTTGCACTGACGGCTGCGACGAATGCGCCGGCGATTGCCGCAGCGCTGATCGACAAGCCGGCCGTCAACGTCATCCTGATCGGCGGAATGGTGGATCGACAGACGGGCGGTGCGCTCGGCGCCAAGGCGTTGCGGGATATGGAGCAGATTTCACCAGATCTCTGCATTCTCGGCGCCTGCGGCGTCGATCTCGAGGCCGGCATCACGGTGTTCGGCTTCGAGGATGCGGAGTTCAAGCGGTTTGCGACGTCCAGGAGCAAAAGGGTGTTGGTGGCTGCAACCTCGGAGAAATTTGGCACTTCTGCCCCCCATAGCATCCTGCCGGTTGCGCATTGCGAATGCCTGGTCGTTGAGCACGATGCCGATCCGGCCATTCTCGCTCGTTACCGCGAGCGCGGATGCAGGACTGTTCTGGCCGAGAAAACGAACTGAGGCGCCATCACAGAGTTTAGGGAAACCGGGCGCGAGCAAGCCCGGCAATGAGGAAAGATCGGAAAATGGATACTCATGTGAGTAAGCCGGGAGCCCGGAGCGGCTTCGTTACCAGAAGCAGGGCGGCGGTTTCTCTGCTCTTTCTCATGAACGGTTTTGTCGTCGGCTGCTGGGCGCCGAAGATCCCCGATTTTGCCGAGCGTCTGGCGCTGACCAAGTTCGAGCTTGGGCTGATGATCCTCGTCTTCGGCGTCGGCTCGCTGGTCATGATGCCGCTCGCCGGTGCGCAGATCGCCAAACACGGCTCGCGTGTCGTCGTCCAGATACTGGCTCTTTGCGTGTTGCCGTTGCTGCTGGCATTGACGCTCGCGCCAAATGTGCTCACCGGGGCAATCTCGCTCTTCCTGTTCGGCGGCTTCATCGGCGCAATGGACGTGGCGATGAATGCCAATGCGGTGTCGGTCGAGAAATCCATGCGCCGCGCCATCATGTCGTCCTGCCACGCTTTCTGGAGCCTTGGCGGGCTGATCGGTTCCGGTCTCGGCGGCATCGTGATCTCCAAGCTCGGCATTCTCGGCCATGCGCAACTGGCGACGGTGCTGGCGGCAATCTTCGTTGCCGTCGCCTGGCCGATGGTCCTTGCGGATCCGCCGCATCCCGACACCAAGAAGGAAAAGACGAAGTTGCCGATGGTGCCGCTGCCGTGGCTGCTCGGACTGATGGCGCTGTTCAGTATGGTGCCGGAAGGTGCGGTTCTGGACTGGGGCGCGCTCTATCTCCGGCAGGAAATGGATGCATCCGTGGCACTTTCCGGCCTTGGTTTCGCAGCCTTTTCGGCGACCATGGCAATCATGCGCTTTGCCGGCGACCTGGTGCGCGACCGTCTGGGCGGCGTCAAGACGCTGCGCATCTGCACGCTGTTTGCCATTATCGGCATGCTGCTTGCAGGCTTGGCGCCGAATGCCGAGCTTGCCATCCTGGGCTTTGCATTTTGCGGCATCGGCATTTCCAACATGGTGCCGATCGCCTTCTCGGCGGCGGGCAACATACCCGGTCTCAAGCCCGGCATCGCCATCTCGGTGGTCACGACCATGGGCTATTCCGGCATGCTGGTTGCGCCATCGTTGATCGGCTTCGTCGCCGAGCATATCGGCTTTGCCGTCGTTTTCATGGCGCTGCCGGTGCTGCTGCTCGTCGTTCTCCTGCTCTCCAAGCTGGCCCATTATGCCGATGGGACCTCCGGAGGCGGTCACTGAGCCGCCTCCCAACAAAAGTGATATCAGGGGCGGTTGACAAGCAGCCGGCCTTGATCCACCTGAAAAGCACTGTTTATAGGGGTGCAAGAACTCTTCATGTCTTCAGCCGCCGATTTTGATCCGAAACCGCGCCGCGCTTCCGTTGCCGTCGATGTCGGCGGTGTCATCGTTGGCGGCGGGGCGCCGGTCGTCGTGCAATCCATGACGAATACCGATACGGCCGATATCGATTCGACCGTCGCGCAGGTCGCCGCTCTGTTCCGCGCAGGCTCGGAATTGGTGCGTATCACCGTCGACCGCGACGAGAGTGCGGCCGCCGTGCCGAAGATCCGCGAGCGGCTGCTGCGCCTCGGCATGGACGTGCCCTTGATCGGCGACTTCCATTATATCGGCCACAAGCTGCTCGCCGATCATCCTGATTGTGCCGCGGCGCTGGCGAAATACCGCATCAACCCCGGCAATGTCGGCTTCAAGGACAAGAAGGACAAGCAGTTCGCCGAGATTATCGAGATGGCGATCCGCTATGACAAGCCGGTGCGCATCGGCGTGAATTGGGGTTCGCTCGACCAGGATCTGCTGACGGCGCTGATGGACCAGAATGCCGAAGCCGGATCGCCGCTTTCGGCCCGGCAGGTGACACGCGAGGCGATCGTGCAATCGGCGCTGCTTTCTGCAGCCCTCGCCGAAGAGATCGGCCTGCCGCGCAACCGCATCATCCTGTCGGCCAAGGTCAGCCAGGTGCAGGACCTGATCGCCGTCAATTCCATGCTCGCCGAACGCTCCAATCATGCGCTGCATCTCGGCCTGACCGAAGCCGGCATGGGCACCAAGGGCATCGTCGCCTCGTCGGCGGCGATGGGCTTCGTGCTGCAGCAGGGCATCGGCGATACGATTCGCGTATCGTTGACGCCCGAGCCGAACGGCGACCGCACGCGCGAAGTCCAGGTGGCGCAGGAAATCCTGCAGGTCATGGGCTTCCGCCAGTTCATACCCGTCGTTGCGGCCTGTCCGGGGTGCGGACGCACGACGTCGACCGTGTTCCAGGAGCTTGCCCAGAACATCCAGAACGACATCCGCAAGAACATGCCGGTCTGGCGCGAAAAATATCCTGGCGTCGAGGCGCTGAACGTCGCCGTCATGGGCTGCATCGTCAACGGGCCGGGCGAAAGCAAACATGCCGACATCGGCATTTCGCTTCCCGGCACCGGCGAGACGCCGGCGGCCCCGGTCTTCATCGACGGGCGGAAGGCGCTGACGCTGCGCGGTCCCAATATCGCCGCCGACTTCGAGGCTCTGGTTGTCGACTATATCGAGAAACGGTTCGGCCAGCGGACGGCGGCGGAATGAGCGCCCATAGGTTCGGATGAGCCAGTACTGGTCGCCAATCGTCAGCGCCTGCTATACTGTGTCGGGGCGATCGAGGTGCCGGTCGACGACAGGTTCCAGGTCCGGCTGGCGGATTACGACAGGCCATGCGGCGCAATCATCATCCCCAATCCGAATGCGCCGACCGGCATCGGCCTGCCGTTTGCCGGCATCGAGGCACTTCTTGCCGCCCATCCGGATGCAGTCGTCGTCATGGGCGAGGCCTATATCGATTTCGGCGGTGAAAGCGCCATCCCGCTGATATCCACGCATCCCAATCTGCTTGTCATTCAGACCCTGTCGAAATCCCGTTCGCTTGCATGTCTGCGCATCGACTTCGCGCTGGGGCAGCGGCCGCTGATCGAGGCGCTGGAGCGGGTCAAGGACAGTTTCAATTCCTATCCGCTCGATCGTCTGGCGCAGCTCGCCGCGACGGCGGCGATCAAAGATGAGGCGTGGTTCCAGACATGCCGGAGGAAAATCATCGCCAGCCGGGAAAGCCTCGTCTCCGAACTCGAAACGCTGCACTTCTAGGTCCTGCCGTCCCAGGCCAATTTCGTTTTTGCCGGGCACGAGAGACAATCGGGTGTAGCGCTTCAAGCCGGCTTGCGGGAGCGGAACATTCTCGTCCGGCATTTCGCCAAGCCACGTATTTCGGATTTCCTGCGCATCAGCATCGGCGCGGACGAGGAGTGCGCGCGCCTGGTTTCCGCTCTCAAGGACATGCTGGCGGCCTGAGCAGCCCACCGATTTCCTCAGCTTTCGGCCATGGCGCCGGCAAGCAAAGTCTTTGCGGTCCAGCGCAGAACCTTCTCCGCTTCCTTGGGCTCCAGCTCGCAGATGTCACGCATCACCACCAGTGCCTCTATGCCAACCGCCAGCGACAGTGCGTGGACGAGGCGCTGAAAATTCTTCGGCGGCATGGTTGCCTGCAGCGGTGACATCGCCTCTTTCAGCCACGCGATGCGGCGGCCACCGCGGCGGACCTGCGCCTGGCCGACAGCCGAGCTGCCGAGAAGCGCGCGAAAGACGCCCTCATTGTCGATGACCATTTTGAAGATCTGCGAGACCAGGTCCTCGAGCCGATGGCCAACCTCCGCATCGCCCATGTCGTTCCGCGCTGGCGGGATCTTGATCACATCCGCAACGCCATCGAGGACTGCCTCGCGGATAATTTCATCCGGCGTCGAGAAATATCGGTAGGCCGTCGCGCGCGAAATGCCAGAGAGATCGGCCACTTCGGCGACCGAGGGGTGGCCGCCTTTCTCTATGATCTCGCGCGCGGCACGCAGCAACTCGACACGCGTGCGACGCTTTTGATTGACCCTCTCGAATCTTTTTTCTTGACTGTCCATTCATGCCTCGTTATGAGATTAATGTCTCATTAAGAGTTTAGTGTATCACAATCAAATCAAGGCACAAGTCGATGAACTCCGCGCCCCTTTCCGGCCGATCCGACGCCGTTGCGCCGATGACCGTCCATTTTCTTGGCAATATCCTCACCTTTCGTGCCCGCTACGCGGATACCAAAGGCAGCTTCACGGTCATCGAGGCCTATACGGCTCCGAACGCCGGCCCGCCGCCGCACTCGCAGACGGACCAGGAAGCCTTTCTCATCCTCGAAGGCCATTACGAGATCGTCGTCGGCGACGAGATCAAGCATTGCGGCCCCGGCGATTTCGTCCACGTCTCTCCGGGCACGCTGCATTCCTTCCGGAATATTGCCGAGACGCCCTCGAAGCTGCTTTTGATCAATTTCCCCGGCGATCTGCATGAGGAGTTCTTCATGGCGGTCGGCGAGCCGGTCGCACCCGGCACGACGGCCTTTCCGCCGATGAGCGCGCCCGACGTTCCGAAGATCGTCGCGACGGCCGCCCGTTTCGGCATCGACATTCCGCCGCCGCCGCAGGCGTGAGCCCGCGGCCCCGGGAGCAAGCGCTGCGACGCCGATCCCAATCCTTTCGACAATCGAGGAATCAACAATGAGAATGCATCATGTCGATCGCCTGCTGGCATCGAGCAGCTTTCGGATCTTTGCCCGCATTCTGCTGACGCTGGTCTTCTGGTCGAGCGGGCTTGCGAAGCTCTTCGACTTCCCGACCGCGATCGCAGAGATGGAGCACTACGGCCTTGCGCCTGCTGCGCCGACTGCGATTGCCGTCATATTCGTGCAGCTAGCCGGCTCCGCCCTTGTCATCTCCGGTCGGCATATCTGGCTCGGGGCGGGCGCTCTCGGCGTCTTCACCGTGCTGACGATCCCGATCGCGCACGCCTTCTGGTCGATGAGCGGCCAAGCCGCCTTTCTCGAGATGCTGTTTGCGATCGAGCATCTGAGCGTCGTCGGCGGTCTGATGATCGTTGCGATCCTGGGACGGCGAACCGCTACGGTTCAGGAGCCTGTTTTAGCCGGCGCCTGAACGATCGGATCATCGGCGTCGGGGAACAGTCAAGGCTCCCCAACGCCGGAGGTGGGCCTGGGGATGTCAGCTCTTCCGATCGGCGATGAAATGCGCCGCGGCGGTGAGGATCGAGGCGCGAGGGCCGTAGGGGGCAAGCAGCGCCTCGGCATCGCGGACATGCTCACGGAGCTGGGCTTCGGCCCATTCCATGCCGCGAAGAGCCACAAGTGTTCCTTTGCCGCGGGCCGCATCCTTGCCGGTTGCCTTGCCCATGGTCGCGGTGTCCGAGGTCAGGTCGAGAATGTCATCTGCAAGCTGGAAGGCAAGACCGATCTTTTCGCCGAAGGCGCGCAGGCGGCGGCGATCTTCCGGCGGGCTTGCCGAGATGACGGCGCCGGCTTCACAGGCGAAGCGGATCAGCGCGCCGGTTTTCATCGCCTGCAGGCGAATGATGGCGGCCTCGTCGGGGGCCTGCTTTTCCGCCGCGAGGTCGAGCGCCTGGCCGCCGGCCATGCCGCCAAGACCGGCTGCGCGGGCAAGGGCCAGCACCAGCGATGCCTTGCTCGTGTCGGGAAGGGCCGTTTCCGGCGCGGCGATGATGTCGAAGGCGTAGGTCAGCAGGCTGTCGCCTGCGAGGATTGCCGTCGCTTCGTCGAACTTGATGTGTACCGTCGGTTTGCCGCGGCGCAGGTCGTCATCGTCCATGGCCGGCAGGTCGTCATGCACGAGAGAATAGCAGTGGACACATTCAAGTGCGGCGCCGACGCGAAGTGCCGCCTCTGCGTCGCCGCCGAGAAGGGCTGCACTTTCGACGACGAGAAACGGGCGCAGCCGCTTGCCGCCGTTCAGCACGGCATAATGCATGGCATCGCGCAGCGTCTCGGGCCTGGCGATTTCATCGGAAAGGGTGCTCGGCGAAAGCAATAGGTCGAGCAGCGCCTCGATCTCGTGGGCGTTGTTCTTCAGCCTCGTCTCGAAAGTGTCCCGGTTCGCGTCCATGGGCGCTGTTTGGCATGAGCGCCCACGGGCTTGCAACGGAATTGTCGATGGCGGCAGCAAGATTCGCCGCGCACTCTGGCATAAGCTCTGCACAGGCGTTATGAGAACGACAGGAGCGAAATCGGACTTGGGGACATTGGATATAGCGCCAGAGAGAGAGGACAGCGTCGACATGCCGGCTCGTCGGCGATGGTTCGAAGACCGGCGTGTGTTGAAACGCATTGTTCTTGCCGTGCTGATCTTGCTGATCCTTCCCTATGCACTGATCTTTTTCTATCTGCTGCCCTTCATTCACCCCGTCTCGACGCTGATGTTGCGCGATCTCGTGCTGCTGCGTGGTTACGACAGGCAATGGGTGTCGCTTGATAATATCGCCCCGGTTGTGGTGCAGTCGGTGATGATGTCAGAGGACGGGCAATATTGCTTTCACGGCGGCGTCGACTGGGCGGAAATGCGCATGCTGGTCGAGGATACGCTGAAAGGTCAGGCGACACGCGGCGGCAGTACCATTCCGATGCAGACGGCGAAGAACCTCTTCCTCTGGAACAGCCGTTCCTTCGTGCGCAAGGCGCTGGAACTTCCGCTCGCGGTGACCACGGATTTCGTCCTGTCGAAACGGCGGCTGATGGAAATCTATCTCAACATTGCTGAATGGGGTCCCGGCATCTACGGCATCGAGGCCGCGGCCCAGCATCATTTCAAGGTGCCGGCCTCGAAACTGACGCGGCGCCAGGCATCGCTGCTTGCCGTCTCGCTGCCAAACCCGATCGACCGCAATGCTGGCAAGCCTGGACGAGGCCTTCGCCGGCTGGCCGGCGTCATCGAGAGACGCGCGCAAGGTTCAGGCGATTACATCAGGTGCATTTATGATTGACATCAGAACTTGTCGTTAGAGCAGGATTCAGATTTCAGTCCGGGTACTGCCTGAAATCTGAATCCTGTTCTAAATTATATAGTTAGCGCATGATATCGTCCAAAAACCGCTCACACTTTTCGGCATCATGCTCTAGAAGCGGCAAGTGTCATCTGACATTCTTGGTTCTGCCATATGGGCGAATGCAGTCCAACCAGAGGCCCCGAGTCGCCCATGACCACCACGACGTTTTCGCCCGAGCTTCTCCTTTATTCGAAGAGGCATAATCCGACCCCGCCCGCCCATCTCGGCAGCCGCTATCGCAAGGTCGGCGGCTTTCTGCCGGAAGCCGGCAACACCATCGTCTGCCATTTCGAGAAGGGCTCGCAGACGCAGACGGCGCTGATCGAGGCGCGTGAGAAATATCTGGCGATGCCCGAGGCCCCGCAGTTCCTCTTCACGCCGATATCAAGCATTCACATGACGCTTTTCGAAGGTGTCATCGAGACCAGGCGCCGGCAGGATTCCTGGCCGGGCGACCTCCCACTCGATACGCCGATCGAAGACATGACCGCGCTGATGGCGGCCAGGCTCGAAGGTTTCTCGATGTTCGATCCCTTCAAGGTCGCCATCGTCGACGCTCGCCCGTCGGGCCTGCTCGTCGACGGGGCGACGGAGAACGACCGCAGGGTCATGCGCGCCTGGCGTAATGCGCTGGCTGATCTTCTGGGCTATCGCCAGCCGAGCCATGAGGAATACAAGTTCCACATGACCTTTGCCTATGCGATCGAACGGCTGGAGGATGAAGCCTTGCCGCGCTGGCAGGCGATGCTCGATGAGGTGGCCGACGATATCCGCCGCAAGGCCCCTGTTCTCGAGCTGACCCCGCCGGCATTCTGCGTGTTCGAGGATATGAACCATTTCCACGAATTGCTGATTTTCGATTTCGAAGCCTGAACGGGAGAGGCCCATGGATAAACCGACGCTGTACATCGCCAACAAGAACTACTCTTCCTGGTCGTTCCGGCCCTGGATGGCGCTGACGGGCGCCGGCGTCGATTTCGAGGAAGTCCTGATCCCCTTCGACTATCCCAGTGGCAATCCCAATATCAAGGAGATTTCGCCGACCGGGCGGGTGCCGATCCTGCAGCACGGCGCATTGAAGATCTGGGAATCGCTGGCGATCATCGAGTATGTCGCCGAGCTTTATCCGGACGCCGGCCTTCTGCCGAGGGATCGTGCCGAGCGGGCGCTCGCCCGTTCGGTTTCGATGGAAATGCTCTCGAGCTTCCGGGCGCTGCGTAGCGCCTGCCCGATGAATATCCGCCGGCCGAAGGGCAAGATCGCGCTGCCGGATGGTGTCGACGCCGATATCAGCCGCATCGAGACGATCTGGCGCGACCTGCTGCAGCAATCCGGCGGACCATTTCTGTTTGGCGCGTTCAGCGGGGCGGATGCGATGTTTGCGCCTGTCGTCAACCGGTTCGACATCTACGATCTCGTCAGCCGAAACGATATCCTGGCCTATATGGAGACCATGAAGGCGCATCCGGCCTGGCGGAAATGGGAAGAGGCGGCCCGCGCCGAGCCTTGGATCGTGCCGGAAGACGAAGTCTGAGCCTGGAATCATCGGCTTCGCAAAAAATACGTATGGGGACTGGTCAAGGCCACACCTTGCATGTATAAGCGCGCCAAATTCCGAAATCGCGACATGTCCGTTTCGGCCGCCAGTCTGGCCGTGGGAATGTTTTGCCCGCAAGTGGAGTAAGTGAAATGGCTGTACCGAAGAGAAAAACAAGCCCGTCCAAGCGCGGTATGCGCCGTTCGGCAGACGCACTGAAGGCTCCGACCTACGTCGAAGACAAGAATTCCGGCGAACTGCGCCGCCCGCATCATATCGACCTGAAGACCGGCATGTATCGCGGCCGCCAGGTCCTGACGCCGAAGGAAAGCGCATAATTTCCCGATCCGGCTTGTCCGATCGAAGTTTCAAGGCCGGCGTCATGCCGGCCTTTTGCATTTCGACAATATAATATTTGCAATGACTTGCAGTCAGACAACGGTTTGCGGCAGTATTCTTCTTGCGCGCTACTGTGCCGCGCGTCTTTTCAGACGCGCAAAGGACGCTGTAGCACTTTGAAGCTACGCATCATGCTTTCCGAAAATCGCATCCGATTTTCGGAAAGCATGATGCGCTGGGAGATTGCCGATGATAGCCGCCATGCCCCTGATGATTATCCCGTTTATTCTTTACAATCTGGCGATGCTGGGCCTGATGGGAGATGGCGGCATTCCGGCACTGCAGCATGATATCATCGTGCTGTCGATGATCTCGGGCGCGATCTGGAGCATGGCGCTCGGCGATCTTTTCATCGTCATCGCACTTGTCGTGCTGTTCTTCGAAATTCTCAAAGCGACCAGAACCGGTCCCGGCAATCTCGTCAACCACATGTTGTCGATGCTGGTCTTCATCGCCTTCCTGGTCGAGTTTTTGCTCGTCCGGGATGCTGCGACGCAGGTATTCTTCATTTTGATGACGATCGCTCTGATCGATGTCATCGGCGGTTTTGCCGTGTCGATCCGAAGCGCCGGGCGGGATGTCTCGATCGGACTATAGGTTGTCGAGCTTGTTCTGAAGGGCGCGGAGCTGTTCCTTCAGCTCGTCGATATCCTTGGCCTCGGCCTTGCGGCTTTCCTTGGCAGGCGGCGTCATGAAGGGCGAGAACATCTGCATCGCCTGCTGAAACAGCTCGGTGTTGCGGCGAACATGGTCCTCGACCATCTGCATCGGCAACTGCAGGTTCTTGCCGAGCGGCGTTTCGCCGAAAGCGCGGGTCACCTGCTCGCGCATCTGGGCTTGTTGTTCGGTGAAGGAGCGCATCGAATGTTCGAGAAAGCTCGGCACGACCATCTGCATCTGGTCGCCGTAATAGGTGATGAGCTGGCGCAGGAAGGAGATGGGGAGCAGTGTGTTTCCGGTCTTTGATTCCTGTTCGAAGATGATCTGGGTCAGCACCGAATGGGTGATGTCATCTCCGCTTTTTGCATCTTGTACGGTAAATTCTTCGCCCTTCTTCACCATCTCCGCCAGGTCTTCCAGCGTCACGTAAGTGCTGGTGCCCGTGTTGTATAGGCGGCGATTGGCGTATTTCTTGATAACAATCTGACCCTCATGCTTCGCCATATCAGTCTCCTGAACCCCCGTCTGATTTATGGATATTCCTCCAGTTGAGACTGTAAACGCAAAAGAAGGCCGGTGACAATCTCTTTGTGCGATGCGGCAAACCTTTCACAGAGCAGATGAATCGGGCTTTCGCGGGCTGCTGCCGAAAAATGACGGCAGCCGGTCTTCGCGTTTGACTTGTGCTCCAAGCTTTGCCAGTTTCCACTTATGTAAGTGAGACGAAAACGAGGAGCGTCCCCATGAGCAATCCATCCATCGTCATCGCCAGTGCAGGGCGAACAGCAGTCGGCGCTTTCAACGGCGCTTTCGCGACGGTTCTCGCGCATGAGCTCGGGGCGGCCGTCGTCAAGGGCGCGCTCGAGCGCGCCGGCGTCGATCCCGGCGAGGTGGACGAGGTGATCCTCGGCCAGGTGCTCTCCGCCGGCGAGGGCCAGAACCCGGCCCGCCAGGCGGCGATGAAGGCCGGCATTCCGAAGGAGGCGACCGCTTGGGGCGTCAATCAGCTTTGCGGCTCGGGGCTGCGCGCGGTTGCGCTCGGCATGCAGCAGATCGCCACCGGCGACGCCAAGATCATCGTTGCCGGCGGCCAAGAATCCATGTCGATGGCCCCGCATGCCGCGCATCTGCGCGGCGGCGTCAAGATGGGCGACATGAAGATGATCGACACGATGATCAAGGACGGCTTGACCGACGCTTTCCATGGCTACCACATGGGCATCACCGCCGAGAATGTTGCGCGCCAGTGGCAGCTTTCGCGCGACGACCAGGATCAATTCGCCGTCAGCTCGCAGAACAAGGCGGAGGCAGCGCAGAAGGCCGGCCGCTTTGTCGACGAGATCATCCCTTACGTCATCAAGACACGTAAGGGCGACGTTACGGTCGATGCTGACGAATATATCCGTCACGGCGCCACGCTCGAGGCGATGGGGAAATTGCGCCCGGCCTTCGACAAGGACGGCACGGTTACGGCCGCGAACGCGTCCGGCCTCAACGATGGTGCCGCTGTGGCGGTGCTGATGAGTGAAGCGGAGGCAGTCCGGCGCGGCATCCAGCCGCTCGCTCGCATCGTTTCCTGGGCAACGGCAGGTGTTGATCCGCAGATCATGGGCACCGGACCGATCCCGGCTTCGCGCAAGGCGCTCGAGAAGGCCGGCTGGTCGGTGAACGATCTCGATCTCGTTGAAGCCAACGAGGCCTTCGCGGCGCAAGCCTGCGCCGTCACCAAGGATCTCGGGTGGGATCCGTCGATCGTCAACGTCAACGGCGGGGCGATCGCGATCGGCCACCCGATCGGCGCCTCCGGCGCGCGCGTTCTCAACACGCTGCTGTTCGAAATGAAGCGCCGCGGTGCGAAGAAAGGTCTTGCCACGCTTTGCATCGGGGGCGGCATGGGTGTGGCCATGTGCTTTGAAGCGCTTTAAATAGCATACGATCCATGTTTGATTGAAGATCCCGCCACGCGGCGGGGCGAAAAACAAAAGGGGAGCGGAACATGAGCAGAGTGGCTGTGGTCACTGGGGGTACACGCGGCATCGGCGCGGCAATATCCATGGCACTGAAAAACGCCGGATACAGGGTCGCGGCCAGCTATGCGGGCAACGACGAGAAGGCCAAAGCCTTCCATGATGTCACCGGCGTTCCGGTGTTCAAATGGGATGTTTCGGATTACCTCGCCTGCGGCGAGGGAATTGCCAGGATCGAAAGCGAGATCGGGCCTGTCGAAATCCTCGTCAACAATGCCGGCATCACCCGCGACGCGATGTTCCACAAGATGACGCAGCAGCAGTGGCACGAGGTGATCAATACCAACCTCACCGGCCTGTTCAACATGACGCATCAGGTCTGGACCGGCATGCGTGACCGCAACTTCGGCCGTATCGTCAATATATCGTCGATCAACGGGCAGAAGGGCCAGATGGGCCAGGTGAATTATTCGGCGGCCAAGGCGGGCGATCTCGGCTTCACCAAGGCGCTGGCGCAGGAAGGGGCAAACAAGAACATCACCGTCAACGCCATTTGCCCCGGTTACATCGGAACGGAAATGGTGCTTGCCGTGCCGGAGAAGGTGCTGAATGAACGCATTATTCCGCAGATCCCCGTCGGCCGTCTCGGCGAACCGGAAGAGATCGCGCGCTGCGTCACCTTCCTCGTCTCCGACGATGCCGGCTTCATCACCGGTTCGACGCTGACGGCCAATGGTGGGCAATACTTCGCCTAGGCAATTCCATTCCTCGAGTCGGTAATACGGATTATCGGCAGATTCAAAGCGATGACGCGCCGGGAGACGCGCCATCGCTTATTTCATTTGCTGGATCAAGACCGGCGGTCGGTGTTTGGATGTCGCTGTTTCCGAACTCTGGCTGGGACTTTGGCGAGCGAGCGGTCGCCGCTGCTGAGGGCTGATATCGCGGTCGTCAGGAAAGCCGATGCGATGAGAGCGGCGACGAGGGAATTCAGGAAAATCTGGATCATGGAAACGTTCCTTTCCGGTGCGCCAGGCGGCTCTGCCTGTCCGTTGCGCTCGTGAAGGAGATATGGGCCTGCCCGGCGGGCGGCGGTAGATTTGACTTTCGCAACCGAGTGTCAACGACTCGTTGACGGGTGTGAGCGGCAAAGAAAACGGGCGCCGAAGCGCCCGTCGGGAGTCCGATATGCCTTTGCCGATTAGCGGCAACGAGCCTCGTAGCGGCGGCCGTAGCGGTCGCGATAGACGCAGTAGCCGCGGCGTTCGACCGAATGACCGATCAGAGCACCGGTCAGACCGCCTGCAACGGCGCCGACGGCTGCGCCGCCCCAGCTGTTGGTGACGACACCGCCAATGACCGCACCGGTGCCGGCGCCGATCGCCGTACCTTGCTCGGTCGCCGTGCAGGATGCCAGAGCGCCGACGAGCGCACCAATAAGAACAATCTTCTTCATCATGTCGTAACTCCCCAGGTTTGTAGGCCTTTAGACGCGGCCCATGAGTACAAGGATAATGATAATGACGAGAACTAGCCCCAAACCGCCAGAAGGTCCATAGCCCCAGCCACGGCTGTAACCCCAATTCGGCAGGGCTCCGATCAGAAGCAGAATAAGGATAACAAGAAGTATCGTGCCGAGCATAGTGTGTTCCCTTCATTTCATCTGCAATTCGAATGGACGAGAAACACTTATTGGCGATTTTTGTTCCCGGCTAAGCTCTCGAAATGTGACGAAACCTTGTTTGCGGTTTTCTGAGGAGCATGGCCGCTTTCACGAACGGTCGGCAGCATCGGTCGAATTCGACCATCCCGGGAAATCACCCGTATGGTTAAAAACTCCTTTAAATACAATATGTTGCGGTGAACAAAGCGGGAAAATCGTGATGTCGCCGATTCGTCAGCGATTCGTTCCCTCTTTGATCGACGCCTGCACTCGGCACCCGTATCGGCTGCCGCAGTTTAACGCGATCTGAATCCGGCTCCCGAAAGATTAATGCCGGTGCGATGAGGTGGAACGAAGGCCCCTGCCGCCGATCCGCATCTAGCGCCCGGACCTGAAGCTGCTACCAGATGTGGCCGTGAACGAAAGGCGAAAACGACAGAGTCAGCGATTCGTCTCCGATTCGTTCCGGCTTTGGTCGAGAGGTTAATTTCGGGCGGATTTTCGCTTGTTCAAGATCAGGCGGGAATCGGTCACTCACGATAGCGAAAATACGAACAAGAGAGAGTCTCATGATTCAGCATCTAGTGGGAAAAAGTGATTCAAAATCAATACTTAGCCGTGAACAAAAGCTGAATCAGCTGGAGTCACCGATTCGTCGCTGATTCGTTCTCACGCTGTTCCGAATCGGCAATTCGGACGCTCCACGGGACTCGCAAAGGTCGTAATCCCCGAGGCATTTTGAAATCTGCCCTTGCGTTTGCGGCGGCAGCTGTCCATGTGTTCACTGGCTTCCATCGAGGAGCCGAGATTTTCCTGGGGCCACCCGCCTCATTTGCATGGACTCATGACTCTGACTTCGCAGCCGATGATTCTGAGTGGACGCGGTGTGACCGCGGTGCTCGGGCCGACCAATACCGGCAAGACCCATTATGCCATCGAGCGCATGGTTGCGCACGGGACGGGCGTGATCGGCCTGCCGCTCCGGCTGCTAGCGCGCGAGGTCTATACGCGGGTGGTGGAGAAGGTCGGCGTGCAGAATGTGGCGCTGGTCACCGGCGAGGAAAAGATTTCGCCGCCCAATGCGCGTTTTTCCGTCTGCACCGTCGAAGCGATGCCGCGCGAGACCAAGGCCGCCTTCGTCGCGATCGACGAGGTGCAGCTCGCCGGCGATCTCGAGCGCGGCCATATCTTCACCGACCGCATCCTGCATCTTCGCGGCCGCGAGGAGACGCTGCTGCTCGGTGCGGCGACGATGCGGCCGATCCTGCTGCAGCTGCTGCCCGGCATCAATATCGTCGAGCGGCCGCGGCTTTCGCATCTTTTCTACGCTGGGCAGAAGAAGATCACCCGGCTGCCGCAGCGTTCGGCCATCGTCGCCTTCTCTGCCGACGAGGTCTATGCCATCGCCGAGCTCATCCGCCGGCAGCGCGGCGGCGCCGCGGTCGTGCTTGGC